>JANQTO010000543.1 GCA_030731685.1 Nonlabens sp. | reverse complement strand
TCTTCATCATCTGTGCTTTCCAGATAAACTTTAAGGAAACCTTCAAATTTTACAATTTCACCAGATGCTGTAAACATTTTATTATGCGTACTTGCAGCTATGCTGACGTTAGTACGTTCCAGCTTTGCATCGCTCATTTGACTCGCAATTGCACGTTTCCAAATGAGTTCGTACAATTTTACTTGGTCTTTATCAAGACCAGCGCTGTGTACGTTAAAATCTGTAGGTCGTATCGCCTCGTGTGCTTCTTGAGCTCCTTTAGACTTACCTTTAAAATCACGCTCTTTATGAAAAGTTGTGCCGTAAGAACTTATAATAGCCTCTTTTGCACCCGTTTTTGCCTCACTGCTTAAGTTTACAGAGTCGGTTCTCATGTAGGTAATAAGTCCAGCCTCATACAATCGCTGTGCGAGTTGCATCGTACGACTCACGTTGTAATACAATTTACGGGATGCTTCTTGTTGTAATGTAGAGGTCGTAAATGGTGGCGCAGGAGATTTAGTCGCTGGCTTTTTAACAAGGTCTGCAATTTTAAATGTCGCGCCTTTGTTCAGGTTCAGGAAGTCTTCGGCCTCCTTTTGAGAGGAAAGGTTAGCGCTTATTTTTGCCTTAACGAGTTTTTTATCGCTGGTTAGGAAATCTGCATCTATCCTAAAAAAGTTTTCTGTCTTGAAATTATTGATTTCCTCTTCACGCTCTACTATTAATCTCACGGCTACAGACTGTACACGACCTGCACTCGCACCGCCTTTCACTTTTCTCCATAATATAGGAGATATTTCATAACCTACAATGCGGTCCAGAACACGACGTGCCTGCTGCGCATTTACAAGGTCATAATCTATATCACGCGGATTGTCAATAGCGCGCTGTACGGCACTTTTTGTAATTGCATTAAAAACAATACGCTTCGTTTTTTTCTTGTCCAGCTCCAGTTGCTCGGCAAGATGCCATGCAATGGCCTCACCTTCACGGTCCTCGTCGCTCGCTAGCCAAATAACATCGGCACTGTCAGCAAGTTTTTTTAATTTTTTGACAAGGTCTTTTTTGTCACTATTTACTTCATATGCTGGCTTAAAGTTTTTTGAAACATCTACACCTAACTCCTTAGAAGGCAGGTCTGCAATGTGTCCAAAACTAGAAGCTACCGTAAAATCTTTTCCTAAAAATTTCTCTATGGTCTTTGCCTTTGCAGGCGACTCCACAATCACGAGATTTTTTGCCATGTGCGCTTTATATTTTGGACACAAAGGTATGCGTATTTTTTATTAATAATACAAATCGCTGTATGACAGCTATTTAATTTGAATTTTACGTTGATTTACTCATTTTTCAACCTATTTTATTTCACAAATGCTTCTTACCTGTAAAAATGTTGGCGCCTTGTTGCGCTTTCGCGAAAGCGAACTATGTACAAACAACCAGTTCAAAACGCAGTTAATTTAATGAACAAGCATCGCTGACATATTGTCACATCTTATGGAATGATTATATTTGCAGTCCCAAATACGGGAACACATTGCCATGGAAAAAATTATAGAAGAAAAAAAACAAGGAAAGCCACTAGCCCTCGAGGCTAACCCAAATAACACGCGTAAACTTTATATAGAAAGCTACGGTTGCCAGATGAATTTTTCTGACAGTGAGATAGTTGCATCCATCCTTTCAAAAGAAGGTTACAACACGACTGACACGCTTGAAGATGCTGACCTTGTGCTTGTTAACACATGCTCCATACGTGACAAGGCTGAGCAAACGGTGCGCAAGCGCCTTCAAAAATACAACGCAGTTAAAGCGATTAATCCTAAGATGAAAGTAGGTGTGCTAGGTTGTATGGCCGAGCGCTTGAAGGCTAAATTTCTAGACGAAGAAAAAATTGTGGATATGGTCGTAGGTCCAGATGCCTACAAAGACATTCCAAATTTGCTTGCCGAGGTTGAAGATGGACACAATGCGGTAAACGTGATACTATCAAAGGACGAGACCTACGGTGATATCTCACCTGTGCGTTTGAACTCTAATGGTGTGACGGCTTTTGTGACCATTACCCGTGGTTGTGATAACATGTGTACGTTTTGCGTAGTTCCATTTACCCGTGGACGTGAGCGTAGTCGCGACCCATATTCTATATTAGAAGAGATTCAGCAACTCGCAGACCAAGGTTTTAAAGAGGTTACCTTATTAGGACAAAACGTAGACTCCTACCTGTGGTATGGTGGCGGTCTTAAAAAAGATTTCAAAAAGGCAAGTAAAATGGCTAAAGCTACCGCGGTAGATTTTGCACAATTACTGCATAAAGTTGCAAATGCACAACCACATATGCGTGTTCGATTTGCGACGAGTAATCCGCAAGATATTAGTGATGACGTGTTGCACGCAATCGCGGCACACCGCAACATATGCAAATATATTCACCTACCCGTACAATCTGGTAGCGACCGTATCTTACAGGAGATGAACAGGTTGCACACCCGTAAAGAGTACATGGCGCTTATAGAACGTATACGCACCATTATTCCCGATTGTGCCATTTCCCAAGATATGATAACCGGTTTCCCTACCGAAACCGAAGAGGACCATCAAGACACGTTGAGCCTTATGGAGTTTGTAAAATATGACCTTGGTTTTATGTTTGCATATTCCGAGCGACCAGGAACGCTAGCTGCCAGAAAACTACCCGACGATGTTCCGGAACCTATTAAAAAAAGAAGGCTTGCAGAAATCATTGCGCTGCAACGCGATCACGGTCTAGAGCGCACCCAAGCCTTTGTAGGCAAGACTGTAGAAATACTTATTGAAAAAGAATCGCACCGTTCTGACCAGCACTGGTCTGGTAGAACAACGCAAAGTACCGTTGCCGTTTTCCCTAAAGAGCACTATAAAGCTGGTGATTATGTTATGGTGCGTATTGAAGATTGTACAGCTGCTACACTTATAGGAACCGCAATAGGCTATTCAGATATGGAGCAGCCATTAATGACTGAAACTGTAGCATAATGGAAAATATTCAAGCCATAAAGCAGCGTTTTGAACTCATAGGTAACGACCCTAGTTTCAACAGAGCACTAGAAAAAGCTGCACAGGTTGCACCTACTGATATTTCGGTATTAGTTACGGGTGAAAGTGGCGTAGGAAAGGAAAGTATCCCTAAAATCATACACGCCCTATCCCATCGCAAGCATGGTAAGTATATAGCCGTAAACTGTGGTGCCATACCTGAAGGAACGATAGATTCTGAGCTTTTTGGCCATGAGAAAGGTGCCTTTACTGGTGCTACCCAAACACGCTCGGGCTATTTTGAAGTGGCTGATGGTGGAACGATATTTCTCGATGAAGTAGGCGAACTTCCCTTGCCTACTCAAGTACGCCTATTGCGTGTTCTTGAAAATGGTGAATTTCTTAAAGTAGGTTCATCCGTCACGCAAAAAACTGATGTGCGCATCGTTGCTGCGACAAACGTGCGCATGACAGATGCTATTGAAAAAGGAAAATTTAGAGAAGACCTTTTTTACAGACTTAGCACGGTAGATATTGCGTTGCCACCACTAAGAGAACGCAAGGGCGACATTCACCTATTGTTTAGAAAGTTTGCGTCTGACTTTGCGATGAAGTACAAAATGCCTGCACTCAAACTTACAGAAGATGCCGTGTCTATACTTGAAAGCTATAGATGGAGCGGCAACATAAGACAACTGCGCAACATTGCTGAACAAATAAGTGTGCTAGAGAAAGAACGTGAAATAAACGGTGTAAGATTGCGCAACTATTTGCCAGACATAGGTAAAACCTTGCCAGCCGTAATAGGCAATAACAGCAAGAGTGATAGTGAATTTGGCAATGAACGTGAGATTTTGTACAAGGTATTGTTTGATATGAAAAACGACCTGAACGACCTCAAAAAGCTGACTAACGAACTCATGAGCACAGGCTCTGCGCAAGATGTACGTGAAAAAAATCCGAGTTTAATAAATAGGATTTATGGCTCAGAACAGGAACTTGCTTATGAAGATGTCATAGATCAGGGTCACCATGAAAGTACCGAAACAAATGCTTACGAAGCCAGACCGGAATCCAATTATAAGGAGCAACATACAACCGCTGCAGACCGTTATGACTTTGCACAGGAAATAGAAGAAGAAGAATCGTTGAGCATTATGGATAAAGAGGTAGAGCTCATACGCAAGTCCCTTGAAAGACATAAAGGTAAGCGTAAAGCCGCTGCCGACGATTTAGGGATTTCTGAACGTACCTTGTACCGTAAAATCAAACAATATGATCTTTAGAGCACTAAAAGGTTTTGTCTTTCTTATTACATTCTTATCGCTGAGCAGTTGCGGACTTTACAGCCTTTCTGGAGTAACTATTCCAGCAGACATTAAAACTTTTCAGGTAGATTTTTTCACAAATCAAGCTGCCTTAGTAGAACCCGGTATTGAAACTACCTTTACGCGTAGATTACAAGACATTATCCAAACACAAACAAGCCTAAACCTTGTGGCCACAGGCGGCGATTATATTTATCAGGGAGAAATTACGCGTTATTTCATAGCACCTATGACTGCCACGGCAAACAATACCGCTTCTCAAAACCGACTTACCATTGCTATAAACGTACGGTTTACAAACACAAAGAACGACGAGGAAAGCTCAGAAAAAGCGTACAGCTTCTTTTACGACTACGACGCAAACACACCATTACAAGGAGCAGTTTTAGACACAGCTCTCGAGATAATATACGAGCAAATAACCCAAGAAATTATCAACGACACGCTGGGAAAATGGTAGAACAGTCTAAACATATTAATGATTTAATGGCGCATCCAGAAAATGTTACCGCGGCAGATTTGGGCATTCTACGCGAGACCATTAATCGCTATCCATACTTTCAAGCAGCGCGCAGTCTTTATCTCAAAGGTTTAAAAACAGAAAGCAGCCCATTGTACAATAAGGAACTGCAAGTAACCGCAAGCCACACGGCAGATAGGTCTGTATTGTTTGATTACATTACCAGTGCGTTCTTTATGCAGCACAAAGTTAGTGACCACATAAAGCAACAACAAGACATACTTTCTAACATAGAAGTAGATAGTGAGACCGTAACAGCCATATCAAACGACCTTAACGAGGCGTTGAACCATCAACATGATGATAATGTGTTCGAGCGAAAGTCAGAGATCATAGCAGAACCACTTGCTTTTACAAAAACTGAGCGCCACAGTTTCGGTGAATGGTTGAAACTCACGAGCCTGAAACCTATTGAACGCCGTACAGAAGAAATAACTCCCGACCTAGAAGATGAAGAACGCGCAAAGAGAATGGAGCGCATCGAATTATTCTTACAGGAACGCCCAAGGATAAAACCAGTAAAAAACCAACCACACTCTGGTAATCTAGCAGAACAGAATCCAGCTCCTAACCAGTTAATGACTGAAACCCTCGCACAAGTATATCTAGCCCAAAAGAATTATTCTAAAGCTATTCAAGCTTATGAGATATTAGTTTTGCAACATCCAGAAAAAAGTGGTTTCTTTGCAGACCGAATTCGGGAAATCAAGAATTTACAAAGTAATACCTAAATGACTGTATTTTATATCTTAATAGGCCTTATCGTAGTGGTAGCCTTTTTATTGCTCGTAGTAATCATGGTACAAAACCCTAAAGGTGGTGGACTTTCCAGCAGCTTTGGCGGTGGCGGCACACAACAACTAGGTGGTGTTAAAAAAACCGGTGACTTTTTAGACAAAAGCACTTGGGTGCTAGCAACAAGCCTTCTAGTACTTATTTTGCTCGCAAGCACATCACTTATACAAAGTAACGGCGGTAAAACACGCGAAATTGTAAAACCTGGCGCAGCTACAGAAACTCCAGTACCACAAACAAGTACTCCTGCTAGTGAAACTCCTGCAACACCAGCAGAGTAAGTCATAAAGACACATAAACTGACAAAAAATCCAGCATAACCTGCTGGATTTTTTGTTTATGTGAACTTTTGTCAGCCATTGTAGGGTGGCACATAATTAGCTACTTCAAACACACAAACTAAAAAATTTAAAAATGGCATTAACAATAAAACCTTTAGCAGACAGAGTGCTTATCGAGCCTATGGCTGCTGAGCAAAAAACAGCATCTGGACTTTATATACCAGACACTGCAAAAGAAAAACCACAACAAGGAAAAGTTATCGCTATAGGTAACGGTAAAAAAGACGAGCCACTAACCGTGAAAGTTGGCGACACCGTACTTTATGGAAAATACAGCGGGACTGAACTTAAACTAGAAGGTACAGATTATCTAATCATGCGTGAAGAGGATATCCTTGCAGTAATTTAGGTTAAGGTTTACGCTTTCGCGAAAGCGAAATACTCACAATCCCAATATTAACAGTTAACATTGATATCCTTTATTACATAGATTTAAAGGGTACCAGAAAAGAAAACTTACAATGGCAAAACAAATAAAATTTGATTTAGAAGCAAGAGACGGCATTAAACGCGGTGTTGATGCACTTGCAAATGCAGTTAAAGTAACATTAGGACCTAAAGGTCGCAACGTGATTATAGGGAAATCTTTTGGTGCTCCTGTAGTGACAAAAGATGGTGTGTCTGTAGCAAAAGAAATTGAGCTACAAGATGAACTAGAAAACATGGGCGCACAAATGGTTAAAGAAGTTGCGAGCAAGACAAATGACCTTGCTGGTGATGGAACAACTACAGCAACAGTTCTTGCACAAGCTATCGTTAAAGAAGGTCTTAAGAATGTTGCAGCTGGTGCAAATCCTATGGATTTAAAGCGTGGTATAGATAAGGCAGTTGAGGCTATCGTAGGAGATTTAGATAAGCAGTCTAAAAAAGTGGGTGACTCTAAGGAAATGATTAAGCAAGTTGCTGCAATAAGTGCAAATAACGATGACGTTATAGGCGACCTTATTGCACAAGCATTTAGCAAAGTAGGCAAAGAAGGAGTCATTACCGTTGAAGAGGCAAAAGGAACAGAAACGTATGTAGATGTTGTAGAAGGAATGCAGTTTGACCGCGGTTATCTTTCTCCGTATTTCGTAACAAACTCTGAGAAAATGACAACCTCACTAGAGCAGCCATATATCTTACTAATCGATAAGAAAATATCGACGATGAAAGATTTGATGCCCGTACTAGAACCAGTTGCTCAAACAGGAAAACCACTTCTTATCATTGCTGAGGACGTAGATGGTGAAGCACTTGCAACACTGGTAGTTAATAAACTTCGTGGTGCACTTAAAATCGCTGCTGTAAAGGCTCCAGGTTTTGGTGACCGTCGTAAAGCAATGCTAGAAGATATTGCCATACTAACAGGTGGAACCGTAATTTCTGAGGAGCGTGGCTTTACATTAGAGAACACGACACTAGACATGCTGGGTACTGCTGAAAAAGTAGATATCGATAAGGACACAACAACCATCGTTAATGGTTCAGGAAAAGCTGCCGATATCAAATCTCGCGTGGGTCAAATTAAATCTCAAATCGAGAATACAACCTCTGACTACGATAAAGAAAAACTACAGGAACGCCTTGCTAAACTAGCTGGTGGTGTGGCCGTACTTTACGTAGGCGCTGCAAGTGAAGTTGAGATGAAAGAGAAAAAAGACCGCGTAGATGATGCCCTAAACGCAACCCGTGCGGCTGTTGAAGAAGGAATCGTTGCTGGTGGTGGCGTTGCACTTGTACGCGCAATTGCAGCTCTTTCTAAGTTAAAAGGCAACAATGCCGACGAGGAAACAGGAATCGCGATTATAGCAAAAGCTATCGAGTCACCATTAAGAACCATCGTTTCTAATGCTGGTGGCGAAGGAAGTGTAGTAATCGCTAAAATTCTTGATTCTAAAGGAAACTTCGGCTATGATGCTAAGAACGACAAGTATGTAGACATGCTTAAAGAAGGAATCATAGACCCTAAAAAAGTTACACGCGTTGCACTTGAAAACGCAGCAAGTGTATCAGGAATGATTCTTACTACAGAGTGTGCTCTTATAGAAATAAAAGAAGATAACGCTGGAGGCGGTATGCCAGGTGGTATGCCAGGAGGCATGGGCGGCATGATGTAAGCAGTTATTCTCCAATATTCAAAGCAGGCTACTCATATGGGTAGCCTGCTTTTTTTGTGCTAAGCTGGTTTGTTTGGCGCTTTCGCGAAAGCGAATACTTTAAAGGCTGGCAATAAATGTTCTCAAAAATTGAGTTTTGAAAAATATTTATGCTGACTTTATCAAATTAAATGAACCAAGGTAAATACCTACAAGACGGCTATATTAACATTCCGTTAAGAATTCGAAAATAAAGAACATCTATTTTTAAGAACTATTTTAAAAACAATTCTTCCCATGAAAAGATTACAACTCTTCGGGACCATTTTTCTAAGCTTACTTGTAGTAGTAGGATGTGGTTCCAAAAAAGGTAAAAGTGGCAAAGGTGGTGCCACCGCTGCAACCGAGAAACCAGCTAAAAAAGGTGAAATACAGCCTTATAATAAGGTCATCACTAAAGACGCTAAAAGCGACCCAGGACTTTTTACAGTTCACAAGGTAG
>JANQTO010000542.1 GCA_030731685.1 Nonlabens sp. | reverse complement strand
AGAAGCTTCCTGTTTTCATTTGGGAATTGAGCAAATGGAATATCCCAACTGCCGATTCTTGCGTAGTAAGCGGTGCGCCCTTACTCGATAATTTTGTTTGTACCCATCCCGGATGTATAGAGGTGACGCTTATGTCTTTTGGCTTTAGGCGCGCTGCTAACGTTTTGGTGTACATATTCAGGGCTGCTTTTGACATTCTATAAGCGGTAGAATCTGCTGCAGGAGGACGGTTTAAAATACCCATTTGCGAGGATATATTTAGCACCTGTCCATGAGCATTTAATAAAGGCAGGATGGCTTCTGTAAATGCAACCAATCCAAAAACGTTACTGTCAAATGTGGCGCGCATGCTTTCCAAATCTGGTTGATTGGTACTGATGTCTGGAGCTACACCTGCGTTATTGATGAGTATATCTATATTGTAGTTGTGTTGTGTAAGCCATTGTCTTGCTTGGTTTACAGATGCTGTTTCAGTAAGTTCTAGAGGTATCGTTATGAAGTTAGTATTTGCAATACCGGCGATAGAACCATCTCTCGATGTGCCTATGACTTTATAATCGTGTTCCAGCAGTTTAATAGCTAGTGCATGACCTATACCAGCACTTGCGCCGGTAATTAAAACTGTCTTTTGAATGGGCTTCATACTACTATTTTTATGTTCACTAAGGTATGAAACTACGCTGTTTTATTCATTAAAAGTAGATAATATTACCGTTGTAGACGTTTCGTTTTTTAAAAAACAAACTTGACTCTCGGTTTAATGTGTCGCTTTGAGCATCTCTATTTTCTCTAACTTACAGCATTACCGGTTTCATTAGCGGCGAAACGCAGTCGAGTTTAAAACACGGCAATGTTCAATCTAAGATTGTTGCTATATGTCAGTCGGCATTTTTACTTGGAAAGGCCAGTAACGCTCCTTCTGCAGGCATCGCATCGTATTTTGCAATAAGTTGTTCCATGGCTTTTTTACTTTTGGCACCGGTGCTGGCTCCTAATACATGACCATTTTTTATGAAATAATAGGTCGGTATACTGCGCACTCGCAGGAAATCGTCGGCCTTATTTTTATCGGTGTCAAGTTTATAAATGCTTACAGGAACCGCAGGGTCTATATCGAGGCTTGCCATTACTGGCGCCATCATTTTGCATGGGCCGCACCACACGGCGGTAAAGTAGAGAATTTTGAGTTCGTCATCATTTACCACAACCGTTTTTTCTAAAGTCGCATCGGTTACGTATTCCTGCGCTTGTATGGTCAGTAGTGTAAAAAGTGAACAAAAAAGGATAAGTAAGTGACGCATGTATTTTAGTTTTTAATGATTGTACCTAATTTTATGCCATGTATTAGAGCATGTGATTTTAGGAAGTACGCTTTCTTTGTTTTTCGCTTTCGCGAAAGCGTAATACAAAGAAGTTTATGCCGCTGCATAGCGGTACGAAAGCGAAACAAATATAATCACTAGAGTTCACAATAAGTTAATCGTTTCAAACCTACAGCCTGCAAGACGGCTTTTTCTATGAATAATCGCGCAGAACAATTACAGGCCTTAGACAGGCTACTTACAATAATGGATGAATTGCGTGCCGGTTGTCCATGGGACCGCAAGCAAACGCTGGAATCATTGCGCCATCTTACTATTGAAGAAACCTATGAACTGGGCGATGCTATCCTAGATAATGACCGTGCCGAAATCCCAAAAGAGCTAGGGGACTTGCTATTACATATATTTTTCTATGCAAAAATAGGT
>JANQTO010000541.1 GCA_030731685.1 Nonlabens sp. | reverse complement strand
AGCGTAAAAACGTGCTACAGCATTTAAAAGAAGACGGTAAAGAGGTTATTGTAATAACAGAAGCTCAAGTGAGCGCCTTTGCAGGGAATATGATACAAGTTCATAATAAAAAGGGTGACAAATACTTAGTGATGAGCGACCAGGCGTATCAATCACTTACTAAAATTCAGGTTAAAGCCTTGGAGAAGTATAATGAAATTATACATCCAGCTATAGAAACCATTGAAACACTAGGTGGTGGCTCTGTGCGATGCATGATGGCTGAGGTGTTTTTGCCTAAGGCGTAATATAGTAACGTAATTAGTCTATTATATCGACCGATAACGTGGGTAACTATTACCCATGTTCATTATTTTATTTCCCAGTGGCAATATGCTTAATCATTCCAGCAAATATAAAATAATGGAACGGTAGCATACTATACCAGTACAAACGGCCCCATATTCCTCGCGGTCTAAAGGTGGCTGTTTGATGTACTATGTTTTGTTCATCTATATTAAATTCCAGCCACGCCTCGCCAGGAACGCGCATTTCGGCAAAAAGAAGCAGGCGCTTCTCCTCTTTGTCTGCTACGAGTACACGCCAAAAATCAAGCGAGTCACCCGCATGAATTTTATCTGGATTTGTACGGCCACGTCGTAACCCGACGCCACCCATGAGCTTATCAAACGCGCCACGTATTTTCCATAAGAAATTTGCATAATAGTAGCCATTCTTTCCGCCTATTTGCCATATACGGTCCAGCGCCTGCTCAGAGTCAGTAGCCTTATAGGTTTGTGCATCGCGCAAGCAACCATGTTGAGGTACTTGGATAAATTGATTGAGATTCTTTTTAAACCTGCCGCTTATCATAGAATCTTTCCAGCTGCTTGCAACCAGATTTTGCTCTATTTTTATAAACGCCATGGCAATCGCTTCTTTATATGAATAGGTTTCGATGCCTAGCTTTTCAGCGAGGTTATTAGGTTGGGCAATGACCTCGATAGACATGCTGTCTACAAGGTTTTGTGCGAGTTTGTAGGACGTGCTTGTTACAAAATAGAGCCAGTAAGAGCTCAGTTTTGGCGTCATTACAGGAACCGTTAAAATATACAAGTTGATTTTGCGTACCTCGCCATATTGCAGCATCATGTCTTTATAAGTCAACACGTCGCGACCACCTATATCATAACTGGTATGATAACAGTCTTCACGACCTAAAACTCCTGTTAGATAGCTCAAAACGTTGCGTATGGCGATAGGATGTGTTTTTGTGTTTACCCATTTTGGCGTGACCATCACCGGTAATTTTTCACATAAATCCCTTATTATTTCAAAAGAAGAACTTCCGCTACCTACAATAATGCCGGCACGTAATACGGTTAAAGCATAGTTGCCAGTGTATAGTATGTCTTCTACATGCTTTCGCGAAAGCAAATGCTTACTAAGCTTATCTTCATTTACAATACCCGATAGGTATATGACTTGCTTACAGGTAGTGGGTTTAAGGGCTTTTACAAAATTTTGTGCGCTGTCAGACTCCATCTGGTCAAACGATTCAACGCTTGAGGACATGGAGTGAATCAGGTAATATGCAGCGTCTATTTGTTGAGGTATACGGTCCAGCGTGTACTCGTCAAGAAAATCCACCTCTATAATGGTGATTTGGTCCTTAATATCGCTGGGAACTGAAAGCCGAGCTTTGTTGCGTACTGCACAAACGACTTCGTGACCTTGTTTGAGTAGTTCATAAAGTAGGCGCACGCCTAT
>JANQTO010000540.1 GCA_030731685.1 Nonlabens sp. | reverse complement strand
ACCCTTTATGCTCAAAGATTACCACTGGATTGGGGTCGTAATAAGCCGCCTTCATAAGTCCTTTAAGGTCTGCACCGTTAGACGGATATGCTATTTTAAGACCTCTAATATTAGAAACCACACTTTCCATAGAACTGGAATGGTACGGTCCACCACTGCCATAAGCACCTATAGGCACCCGTAAAATCATAGAAACCGGCCACTTTCCATTACTTAAATAACAGGAACGGGAAACTTCTGTAAAAAGCTGATTCAATCCAGGCCAAATGTAGTCAGCAAACTGTACTTCTACAATGGGTTTTAAGCCTACGGCACTCATACCGACCGTACTTCCTACGATAAATGCTTCTTGTATAGGTGTATTGAAAACACGGTGGTCGCCAAATTTTTGTGCTAAGGTTGCCGCTTCTCTAAAAACGCCTCCTAACCTACCGCCCACGTCCTGCCCGTATAGCAAACATTCTGGGTGCTTTTTCATCAATTCCTCTATGGCAAAAAGTGCACAATCTACCATCACCACTTTTTCTGCTCCTGCTGGAGACCGTTCTCCTTTTTCTTCGGTGATTGGCGTTGGCGCAAAATCATGTGTGAACAAGTCTGCTGGCTCTGGGTCGGCTTGTTGTAATGCGAGGTCTAGTGCTTGTTGTGTTTCCGCTTTCGCGAAAGCGTCATAACCATCTAAATCCTGCGCACTAAAACCATTTTCAAGCAGTAATTTCCTCATACGCGGATATGGGTCACGGCTTCTCGCCTCGTCCAAATCATCGCGATAAAATTCCATACGCACACCGCTGGTATGGTGATTCAGTAACGGTACAGTCGCGTGTACCAAAAAGGGTCTACGCTCGGTACGTATTTTGTGAATCACCTCATTTAAGGTGTTATAGCTTTCTTCAAAATCTGTCCCGTCTATAGAAATAGCTTCTATTCCATGAAATCCTGCGGCATACTCGGCAGCGTTTTGAGCGCGAGTTTCGGCAGCATTTGCGCTGATGTCCCAACCGTTGTCCTGGACTAGATAAAGAATAGGAAGTTGCTTGAGGGCAGCCATTTGCATAGCCTCAGCAATCTCACCTTCAGTCACTGATGCGTCGCCTAGGGAACAAACTACGAAAGGAAGTTCAGAGTTTTGTGCCGAGAGCTTTGCTGCATCGTCCCTCTGAACTCTGAACTCTGAACGCTGAACTTGAGAATTCATAATTTCTTTATACTGAAATCCCATGGCAACTCCGGTAGCGGGTATGGCCTGCATACCCGTAGCACTAGACTGATGTGGGATTTTGGGCTTATCATCATCACGTAAACTAGGATGCGAGTAATATGTGCGTCCTCCAGAAAATGGGTCTGATTTTTTTGCAAGAAGCTGTAACATTAAATCATAGGGTTTCATCCCTATGGCAAGTAACATTGCATCATCACGATAATAAGGAAACGCATAATCTTGCGGCAGCAACTGCATGCCTATTGCGGTTTGAATCACCTCGTGACCACGGCTGGTGGCATGTACGTACTTAGAAACTGTTTTAAAGTTTTCTTCGTAGAGTTCTGCCATGGCTTTGGCAGTTGTTAGGTTTTTATATGCTATTTCTAGTAGTTCTTTAGTCATAGTTGTAAAGATAATTAAGAGAACACAGATGAACGGTAAATCAAAAATGAATTGTGATTATAGCGACGTAATAATCCTTGAATCACTTTCAGGCTTTAGAAGAAATCAATATGCTTTTCAAGCAGCTGTGCTAAAAAGGACTTCTATAA
>JANQTO010000539.1 GCA_030731685.1 Nonlabens sp. | reverse complement strand
CGCTTTAAACAGTGTAAGCGGAGCAAAACCTGCTGATGGTACTACCACGCAAGGACAAGGTCCAGGCGACGGAGCTGGGAATAAGGGTGACCTTAACGGCGACCCGTATGCAAATTCTTATTTCGGTAAAGGAAAAGGTACTGGAGGCAAGGGCTTTGGACTTAGTGGTCGTGGTAAGGTTTCAGGTAGCGGTGCAGAGCCTGATTGTTTTGAGTCTGGTCGCGTAATCGTTGAAATAGAAGTAGACCGTAACGGTCGGGTAGTAAAAGCAACTCCTGGAAAGCAAGGGTCAACAAATACAGCAAAATGTTTACTAGACGCAGCACGCAAAAGTGCAATGACCTACAAATTTACCGCAGCACCAGATGCTCGGGATATACAAATAGGCTTTGTAGAAGTTATATTCAAAGTAGGCGAGTAAACTTGAACTACCAGCAAACCCTAGACTGGCTATTTACACAGTTACCCATGTATCAGCGTGTGGGCGCAGTTGCTTACAAGGCAAATCTCGATAACACACTCAAATTAGATGCTCATTTAAAGCATCCACACCACCATTTCAAGACTATTCATATTGCTGGCACTAATGGTAAGGGCTCGACCTGTCACATGCTTGCGAGTATCTTACAAGAGGCTGGTTTTAAAGTAGGGCTATATACCTCACCACACCTCAAAGACTTTAGAGAACGTATCAAAATTAATGGTGTGATGGTGCCACAGGAATTTGTGGTGAACTTCGTGAGTGAGAACAAATCATTTTTTGAGAAAGAGGCCTTATCTTTTTTCGAAATGACGGTAGGTATGGCTTTTAGCTATTTTAAGCAGGAGCAAGTTGATATAGCCATTATTGAAACTGGACTTGGTGGTAGGCTGGACTCTACTAATATCATTACACCATTAGTAAGCGTTATCACAACGATTGACAAAGACCACATGGCTTTTTTGGGCAATACCCTTGGTAAAATAGCGATGGAAAAAGCGGGAATAATGAAAGAAAATGTTCCAGTGGTTATAGGAGAACGACGTGGCTGGTTGCGAACTCGCTTTTGCGAAAGCGGAACACTCAAACAAGCGGCAGTACATTTAGTGGACCACCGTAGTAAGTCATTGCCTACAGATTTGAGGGGCATTTATCAAAAAGATAATGTGCGCACGGCGCTCAAGACGCTGGAGGTTTTAAAAGCTGCAGGCCATTTTGATATAGATGAGGCGCACATTAAAAACGGACTTTTGTATGTTATTAAAAATACAGGTTTGCGTGGTCGTTATGAAACGCTGCAATTAAAGCCTAAAGTCGTTGCTGAAACCGCACATAATCCAGCAGGTTTAAAACTGCTAAATGCAGCGATCGCAACAGAGCAATTTGACAAGTTGCACATAGTCCTAGGTATGGCCGCCGACAAAGATTTAGACACCATCATACAGTTTTTACCAAAACAGGCTACGTATTACGTCGCAAAACCAAATGTACAGAGAGGTATGCAGGTATCGATATTAAGCGATAAACTGAAAAAAAATGGATTCGACTGCACGGCTTTTGAATCTGTCATGGAGGCTTTAAATTATTCAAAATCAGTTGCTTCAAAAGACGATTTAATAATAGTGACCGGTAGTATTTTTGTGGTAGCCGAAGTTATTTGATTTTTTTTTAAAATTTAGTTGCAAAAGTGCGTAACAGTTGTATATTTGCATCCGCTTAGCGGGCAATTAGCTCAGTTGGTTCAGAGCATCTCGTTTACACCGAGAGGGTCGGGGG
>JANQTO010000538.1 GCA_030731685.1 Nonlabens sp. | reverse complement strand
AAAGGTTGTTATATGGCCCAAAATAGGATTGTCCTTGAGTTGTTCCATGTGTTCCCGTGACGCTGTGAGCGCGCCTATAGGCATACCACCTGCTAGCGCTTTACCGGTCACTACAACGTCTGGTATGATGTGATGTTGGGTAAAATGGAACATGGTACCCGTGCGGCCTATACCTGGCTGTATCTCGTCTAGAATAAGTAGCGCTCCTACCTTTTTACATTGTTTCTCTAGTTCTTGAAGCCAGTGCGTGTTAGGAATAATAAATCCTGCGCCGCCTTGTATGGTTTCAATGATGACAGCAGCAGTATTTGTTGTAATGCGTACTAAATCCTGAAAACAATTAAAAGATATGTGGTCTATTCCAGGTAATAAGGGTCTAAATGGAGCTTTACGCTCTTCATAATCCATAAGGCTTAAGGAGCCTATGGTATTGCCATGATATGCGTTTTTCATCGCAATGATTTGCGACCTACCGGTGACGCGGCGTGCGAGTTTAAGAGATGCTTCAATGGCTTCAGTACCACTGTTTACTAAATAGGTCATCTCTAGAGGCTCTGGTAGCAGCGAGGCAATCTTTTTACATAGTTTTACGGCAGGTGCTTGTGTATACTCACCGTAAACCATGACATGCATGTAGCTTGCTGCTTGCTCTTGAATCGCCTTTACAACCGCTGGGTGGCAATGACCAAGAGGTAGTGCACCTACGCCTGCGACCATATCTAAATAGGTGTTGCCTTCTACGTCTACAATGGTGTTGTTTGATGCGCTTGCTACTTCCATGCCGCTTGCAAACGGCGTGGTCTGTGCTTGATATTTAAAGAAGTCCTCTGTCATTTAGTTGCCTGTGCCTGGAATATTTTCGATTTTATCTTTCTCTAAGATTTTAAGATCTTCTGGTTTGAGGACTGAGTTTTCGTTAGGAGCGCCTGTAGTTTCGTCAAAAAACGGATTTTCAAGAACTGGCAGTGGTATTCCTGTTATTTTTTTCAAAATGGGCAACGGCTTTCCTTTAAATAAATCTTCTTTACTGATGAGCATCTCGTCACCGCGCCAATTAAAGTCTCGCAATAGTCGCACATTTTCTGGAAACTCTTCGGGTTTGTTGAGAACGTTTTGCGGGTCTTGTAGTTGAGCAATCCTAGTCATTGCACGGTCTTCAAAGAATATTTCCATACGCCCTGAAATACCTGTGTTAATACCTATAAGTTCTGTCGTCTCGTCATCTCTAACGTACATCAGGTTTTCTACGTTTTTAATGATATGAACCTCTGACAGCTCGTTATCGTTGAAATAGCCCAAAAGTTCACGACCCTTTAACTGGTTGTAACCACCTATGGAATCTTTGTTAATCATAAACGCATTGTAAAAAACGCGTAAACTGTCTAGTTTTTGGGTCTCAACGTTGTTTTGTAAATGAATGGAATCACCTATAATCTGATTGTTGTCGCTCCACAAAACGGGTCGGCGTATCATTTTCGTAAGTCCAGTAGCCTCTCTAGTGTAAATGGAATCGCATTTGCCGCTCAAGTCTGATTTATATAAACGTACGTCTCTAAATCCACGTACAATTCGGTCGTCTTTAGGACCCGTAACCATGAGCGTGTCTGCATGAATGTAAACAGAATCGTTGTCCTGTACACTTATTGCCACAGCACGCTGGGTTATAAAAACCGAATCCTTGTCTTTAAAAACCTCGGCATAGTGGCCTTTAATAATGGACTTATTAAGGGTATCGAGTACGGTTATATTATTTGTTGC
>JANQTO010000537.1 GCA_030731685.1 Nonlabens sp. | reverse complement strand
ACCATCCTAGGTTGAGAAAAGACGGTGTTCCGTATTGGGATTTTGATGACCCAGCCATTCCCAATGCCCCTAGAGATGTTTCGGCGGGTACATTAATTGCCTCAGCATTTGTAGAACTTTATGAGTATACAAAAGATGCGCGGTACCTAAATTATGCTACTGAATTGATGAACACACTTCATAGTGAGGAATATGTATTGTCAAAAGATATTACAGGTCCATTCCTATTAGACCACAGCACAGGAAACTATCCGAAAAATGATGAGATAGACGAGCCCATTGTATACGGCGATTATTACTACCTCGAGACGTTATTACGTTTAAAAAACTTAAAAAACAAAAACTAAGATGACAGCTATGAACACCGTACAGCAATTTAAAAATATAGTACTAATAGCCTTGGCGCTTATCAGCTTTCAGGCTATTGCTGGCACAGAACCCGCCTTGAGAACAAAGACAAACATCAATGAAAACTGGAGCTATCTAGAAAACGCAACTAAAAGCCTGAGCGACGCAAATGCTCAAAAAACATGGGAATCCTTATCGCTACCGCACACGTGGAACGCGCTTGATGCAACGGACCTAAATCCAGGCTATCGACGTGATGCTAGCTGGTATAAAAAAGAACTGGTTCTTGAAAATGTATCAAAGGAAACGGTCTACAAATTATATTTTGAAGGCGTGAACATCACATCTGATGTTTACTTAAATGGCATTCGCGTAGGTGGCCATATAGGTGGCTACATAGGTTTTGAGATTGACATCACCGCTGGTATCAAAAAAGGTAAGAACGAAATCATGGTGCGCGTCGATAATGGTCTAAACCTAGAAGTTATACCGTCGCAGAAAAGTGACTTCTTCATTTTCGGAGGAATCACCAGAGATGTCTGGTTGCTTACTTTACCGATGCAGCATATTAAGAGTGTGAAGATTGTAACTCCTAAAGTTTCCAATGCATCCGCAACGGTTAGTGCAACTATAAGTCTTACGGATAAGGAGTCCAATCAAAAAGTGGAAGCTTTTATCGTAGACCCAAAAAATAAAATAATCGCACAAAAGACAGTTAACGTTAAAGACGGTAACGCTGTTATTAAGTTTGATAACATCTCAAATCCTATGCTTTGGGATACGGACAGTCCTAATTTGTATACACTTAAACTCGTTGTAAACAGCAAAAATGGAAAGGATATCGTTGAAGAACGTTTCGGTTTGCGCTGGTTTGAGTTCAAAGACCACGGTGCCTTTTTCCTGAATGGTAAACGATTATTACTACGTGGTACACACAGGCATGAAGAACACGCTGGTGTAGGTGCTGCCATGAGTAATGAACAACACCGTGCCGACATGGAACTTATCAAATCCATGGGAACAAATTTTGTACGCTTAGCGCATTATCCGCAAGATCCTGAGGTTTACAAAGCTTGTGATGAATTAGGACTTATCGTTTGGGACGAACTCCCATGGTGTAGAGGTGGTTTAGGAAACGAGCCATGGAAAGAGAACACGAGAACCATGCTTAAGGAAATAATAAACCAAAACTACAATCATCCAAGTGTTGTTTTCTGGTCATTAGGAAATGAAATGTACTGGTTACCCGATTTTGAAGGCGGCGATGATACAGCAAAAATGAACGTCTTTTTGAAAGAATTAAATGACATTGCTCACGATATGGACCCAGGCAGAGTAACAGCTATACGAAAGTACTATGAAGGTGCAGAAATTGTAGATGTGTTCTCACCATCCATCTGGTCTGGATGGTA
>JANQTO010000536.1 GCA_030731685.1 Nonlabens sp. | reverse complement strand
TCCAGGCCCTATGTATGTTCTGGCCGGTGCTGGTTTTCCGTCTATACTTATCGTTATTTTTGGTGCGCTTCTTGGCACCTTTCTATATGGAATTTTAAAGAAATTTTTGCCGCATTAAAACTTACAAGTAAATACCTACAAGCATAGAAAATGCCATCACAATCATGATGGCATTTTCTATAAATGTAGCTTCTGTCATAGGCAACTTAAGTGCTGTTCCAAGACATGCGCAGGTAATTGCTTTTTTATCCAGCAAGGTTTTTGTGACGCCTATGGTTGTTATTCCCAATATTACTATAGTTGCTACCAGTGCGATTGGAACCTGAAAACGTAATAAAAACATAAGTCCTAGGGCAGTTTCAAGAAACGGATATATCCACGCGTACACCGGCAATACCTTAGCTAACGGGTCATACATGCGGAAACTTACTGGAAATCCTTTCAAGTCCAGTAATTTGAAAAAGCTGAATGCAATATAAAAAAGCCCCATAAAATCGAGCATCATTTCCTGCCAGTTCCAGTCGCTTCTGTTTAAAAGTACGCTGGCAACAGTAATGTAGCCCAGTATCATAAACAAGGGTTTGAGTTGTTGCAATTTAGATTGTGGTTGTTCCGCTTTCGCGAAAGCGGACTCCTCACCGACACTACTAGTTAAAAAGTTCTTTTGAGCCTCTTCAATAGCATACTTTTCAGGTAACACTTCTTTAAAACCAGCAAGTGGAACGTGGTTACTTGTTACGATTATAGCTTCCTTTTTTTCCAAATTGACGCTTACTTCTTGTACACCATCAACTGCGCTAAGGCGTTTTTCAACGTCAGTTCTACAACCGTTACAGGTCATTCCTTCAATGGTATATGTGTGTTTCATAATTGATTGGTCTAAAATGCATTTTTATTTCCTGCGTACGGAGCCTGTGCAAACTTCGCCTTCTAGAGTGTCTTGAAGCCACTCGTTGAGTTCTGAGGTCCTCTTGTTTGTGAACTCCGCTAGATAATAAGATACGCACATGGGGTAAACACTACCATATTCTAAACGCTTATCAATCGCAGGATATTTCATTTTCAGCGAGGCGTCTCGATATGTAATCCAAATGCGCTGGGTTATTTTCAATTGTTTGATAAACAACGTGTCATCCTGATACAATTGGAGAATTTCGGTATAGGTCTCATTCAATTTCTTGTCTGCGAGCTCATATACTTCTTGAGCTTCTTGATTCATTTCATCTTGCGTTTGTGCAATGGCATTTGAACTTAAAAAGCATAGTATCAATATAATGGGTATTTTCATCTGATTCAGTTTAAAGGTGAATACGCCATGTAAGTAGTTAAAATAACGACATGGGAAGTGCAAATTTACGAAACAAAATCCCTTCTCATAAGTGTTATTGTATATAACGTAATTAGAAAAATAATATGGTCAGGTAAGGTCGCTACTTTTAAAATAACAAACATTTTAGAACTATAAAACAGTTAATTGTTATTTAATTTAAAAATTATACTTTTACTTTTGATAAGGTTGCTGCTATGACCTTAAATCAACCAGTCGCTATGAAAAAGCTTTTATTAATCTCGACCACCATGTGGCCATACACAAAAAATCCCGATGGTCCTACCCTACCTCACTAAGCTAATAGACTTTACCGTATGGCCTGCAGGAATATGACGCCGTTAGAGGTCTCAGCTGACATAGACTTGCTCAACATTTTATTTTATTTCTTAGTCTTTTTTTATTTTCCATTTTATACCCCACTGTGAGCCTGA
>JANQTO010000535.1:220-1762 GCA_030731685.1 Nonlabens sp. | reverse complement strand
CCAGCGGCTACGAGTTTATTTTGCAACTCAAACACCAGTGCGCCCTTAGACCCTATTTGAATGGTTGCTCCAGGAGCTTGTTCAATCATTTTTCGGTAAGGCAGTGCTGAGTCTTGCTTTTCTCCTTGGGCAATACGTTGGATTTCGGCATTTCCTAATCCCTGCTTTTTATAGTTGGTTGAGGCTATTAATTTTGCCTCAAGGGTTGCTACCAGCGCCTTTTTAGCGGCAAATTTTTTGAGCGCGAGTCGTGTGTCGGCATCATCGTCCTCTGGATTGCGCAGGTCTATGCCGTTTGCCACCCATTGCTGTAAAACATAGTCGTCCAACTCCTCAACGGCCTGTCTATACTGTAATACCGTCGCCTGGTCATAGTAATCTTCGTCTATCGTTTCGGGTATGGCATACCGCGCCTCCTCGGTGTGAAAACGCTTGTAGTCATAATAGAAATCGTATATTATAAAACCCAGAATAACGAGCAGTAAAAAAATAATGATTTGCTTCATAGCATGGTGGTTTGGACTGTAAATATACTATTTAATCGCAGTACAGCTTGTATTTGTACGCTTTCGCGAAAGCGTAACAGCCACACCCAAACTGCATAAATTTTATAGTAGTTTTAGCTTAAAATGGCTAGTTAAAAGTTAATTTGCAACCGATTTAATAAAACCCAAAGTACCCGATTTTACATGGAAAAAATAGAAAATATCAATCTGGAATTTTTACAAGCTGCCGATTATGGGGAGCTGAAACATGCAATGATTGACTCATACCAGACGATTCCAGAATCTTACTGGCAAGAGAGCCAAATCAAGACGCTGGTAGAAAAATTTCCAGAAGGTCAGGTCGTTTTAAAGGTAAACAATGAGATTGTAGCTTGTGCGCTTTCCATAGTCGTGAAATATGACGACTATCGTGGAGCATATACATATAAGCAAGTGACGGGAGATTATACATTTAGTACACATACTAACGATGGCGACGTGCTCTATGGTATTGAGGTGTTTATTAAACCACAGTTTAGAGGCATGCGTTTAGGTCGCAGACTCTACGATTACAGAAAAGAGCTTTGTGAAAATATGAATTTGCGTGGTATCGCTTTTGGCGGTCGTATCCCAGGTTATCACAACCATGCAGACGAGCTTACTCCTAAAGAATACATTCAAAAGGTGAAAATGAAGGAAATTCTGGACCCAGTTTTAAATTTTCAGCTTTCTAATGATTTCCACGTTTCCCGTGTTCTCAAAAATTACCTACCAGGCGACAGAGCTTCCATGGATTTTGCCGTGCTACTAGAATGGGACAACATTTATTATACAGAACCTATTACAGAAACCAGCGCTTTGAAAAGCATTGTACGTTTAGGCCTTGTCCAGTGGCAAATGCGCCCTTATGCCGGTTTTGAAGAACTCATGCAGCAAGCGGAGTATTTTGTGGATTCACTTGCTGCATATCGCTCAGATTTCGCATTGTTTCCTGAATATTTTAATGCGCCGCTCATGGCTGCATACAATGACCGTAGCGTTCCAGACGCGATACGTG
>JANQTO010000535.1:0-210 GCA_030731685.1 Nonlabens sp. | reverse complement strand
TTCCCGCGTACTCAAAAATGACCTGCCAGGCGACAGAGCGTCCATGGATTTTGCGGTGCTTTTAGAATGGGACAACATCTATTATACAGAGCCTATTACAGAAACTAGCGCGCTTAAAAGCATTGTACGATTAGGATTAATCCAGTGGCAAATGCGCCCTTATGCCGGTTTTGAAGAACTCATGCAACAGGCTGAATATTTTGTGGATTC
>JANQTO010000534.1 GCA_030731685.1 Nonlabens sp. | reverse complement strand
TCCGACGATAGTAACACAACCTCAGGCTGTAAGGCAACCATAGCATCTACCGTAAGTTCCGGATAACGAGACATAGAAGCACACACATTTTCTAAACCAGCATGCTGCATCATATCATGGATAAAGGTATTATCGCCGACACTCATATACGGGTCTTTCCAAATTAAATACAACGCTTTCACGGGCGTCTTTTTTTTGTCCAAACCGTTGAAGGCAATTTTAATTGCATTCACCATAGACTTTGCCTTGAAACTCGCACCGGTGAGTTTGCCTACATCGGCAATCATTTCTAGGGCATCCTCTAAAGTCGCAATGTCAGACACGTATGTAGGTGCTATGCGGTCACAATCCTGCACAATGGCTGGCGTGTTTTCTTCTTTGTTGCAAATAATAAGGTCTGGTTGCAACTCGTATAATCTAGAAGTAACAATCTTTTTGGTTCCACCTACCACGGTTACGCGGTCTGTAAGCCCAGCTGGGTGCACACAAAAACGGGTCACACCTACCAGGTTTTCCTCAAGACCTAAATCTATGAGCAATTCGGTTTGTGATGGAACAAGGGAAACGATTCTAAGCGGTCGTTCAGCAAGTTCTATGGTACGATAACACTGGTCTGTAAGAGATATAAACATTAATCTAACGCATTTTTAGTTACCCAAAGCCTGTAGCCGAAAAGTGCCATTTGTAGCTTAGAGGCCTTGGCAAGATCTAAACGTTTTTTAGTAAAACTAGGCAGTAGCGCTTTATTAACGCGAGCCAGTGTTTTGAACAGCTGTTTTTTCATTGTTCAAAAATACGATTTGTTTAGGTGTAAAAAATCCCAAGCCGTTACGGGCTTGGGATTTTGAAAAGAGAATCCAATTTATTACAATCAAAATATTGTTGAGCTACTCTTAACTGAATTTCGCTTTGGTGATTCTATAAAATTTTATCACTTCGTTGATATTTCTATCATTCCATTAGTTACAGTAAGTAATACTGGCGGAATCTTCGTAGCATTTTTGAATATAAAATTTTTGGGTTCAGTAACTCCATCCTGAACTATTATCTCCATTTCTATTATGTGATTATTGGCTATAACCACTTTCTTGAGCAATACATCATCGAGTGTTATATTATTGATTTCTCTAATAATCGTAGCCACTTCTTCATCGCTCATAGTTGACTCTAGCGTAGTAATAACAACATTCTGTGAAATGGTTTTGGAGTTATTGCTCGTTTGTTTTTTAGGAAATAAATATTTTAACTCATTTACTTCTTTTTTGGTCGTTATTTCTACCACTCCGTTTTTACCAGCATCACCATATTTATTTGTAGCGTCATTTCCTTTTAAAACATTTACGGATACTACGTCTGTTTCAAGATATTTGGGCTCACCAGTTTTTATATCTTGAATTTTGCCATCAATTACAAAAAGTGGTTTTGTATTACTATCTAGCGATAACAACTTATCGCTACTAGCTGGAAGTACTATGTTTTGCGACTTTTTAAATGTCTCGTCTACAGTCAACAAATTTTCAGTCACTACATTACCTGACGAGTCCTTAAATTCCAGCGCTCCATTTTTATCGATGGTGAAACTAAAAGACTTGTCGTTAATGACAGTTTTCCCTCTTATCACACTACCGCTAATTATTACTGCATTCATTTCATGCACCTGCACACCCCCGCGGTTAAAGATTTTAGTCTCGCCGTTTTGAGTTACGTAAAAATAAGTGCCGTTTTGATAGTACAAGTAACCTGATTTTTTGTCGGTTATGTCT
>JANQTO010000533.1 GCA_030731685.1 Nonlabens sp. | reverse complement strand
GGTAACCCAGGTGGTTTGCTGAGTGAAGCTGTTGAGGTTTCCAACCTTTTTATTCCTAAGGACAAATTGATTACCAGCACAAAAAGTGCTGTTGACCAATACAATAAAACATACCTCACTAAGAAAAATGCCTTTGATGCTGACATACCGCTTGCGGTACTTATAAACGGTCGCAGTGCCAGTGCAAGTGAGATTGTGAGTGGTTCCATTCAGGACTATGACCGTGGTGTGGTGATAGGTGCCCGCAGTTTTGGTAAAGGACTCGTTCAACGCCCAAAACCGCTTTCTTACGGTACACAGGTGAAAATTACCATATCGCGATACTATACACCTAGCGGTCGTTGTATCCAGGCGTTAGATTACTGGAACCGTGACGAAGATGGCAATGCCGTACGCACAAAAGCTACTGACTATAAAGCCTTTAAAACCATCAACAGCGGTCGTACCGTTTATGACGGTGGTGGCGTCCTGCCAGACATTGAATTGCCTAGCGCATCTTACAGTGCTATTACCACTGCCCTACTCAAAGAAAATTCCATCTTTGACTATGCTACAGATTACTATTATAAACACCCAAATACAACTGTAGAATCGTTCACCTTTAACGATGCCGACTTTGCAGCATTTGTTTCTTGGATAGAAAAGCGCGGTTTTCAGTTTGAGACCGTTACGGAGTCCGCTTTCGCGAAAGCGTACAAAGCAGCAGCCGAAGAAGACCTGGACGACGACATTGCAACTTCCTACAAAACCATGCTCGACGCAATTAAGCTAGCAAAAAAGAAGGAAGTCAATGACAAAAAAGCCGAAATTCAAAGCTTGCTCATAGATGAAATAGTTAAAAGATATGGCTACAGAGAAGGGCTTTACGAATACCAAATCAAAAATAATCCAGAAATTCTTGAAGCTATTAAAGTACTAAACGATACTGGAAGATATAATAAGATTCTTAAATAATGATACGGCAGCTAGTCCTTATCGGGTTTATGGTTTCCTGCTTGTCAGGTTGGGCGCAGCTGTCTGTAGAGCATACCATTTATTTTGACCTAGATAAAGATAAGTTTCAAACCCAAGAAGGTATAAGGCTCAATACTTTTTTAGACGATTTGATTTACAAACCTATTCTGGAAATACGCATTTTAGGCTATTGCGACGACCGCGGCAGCAAACAGTACAACCTAGACTTATCTAACAGGCGTGTAGAAACCGTTTCAAAATGGTTACAACAACACGACAAACGTGTACAAAATATCACCAAATATGTTGAAGGCCTCGGCGAGGTTGATATTGAAGAGCATCTAGACGACGAGGAGCTGGAATACACACGGGCCAAAAACCGTCGTGTAGACGTAACCTTTGTACTCACCAAAGAACTAGAATCCTTAGTTCAAATAAAAAAACTCACACGTAGCAAGCTTAACGAGGAAGAAAAAGAAAACATAGATGCTTATGAAGAGGCCGTTATTGAACGAGTGACCGCATCACCTAATTCTAAGGAAAAAATTATAATTGCAGGTTTTGAACCAGAAAAGCCCGAGGAATTTATGGATGTGCCTACGAAGCTCAGTCCGCCGATTGACAATAGTAAAGAACCCTTTAAATCACTCCTGAGCAAGAATCTAAAAGAAGGTCAGGTCATTAATCTGGACAACATTTTATTCTATAAATCATTGGATCACTAAATCCTTCAATCCATCAAACACCTTACTAAAATATTTTAGAAAAAAATTAATAATTAATAACTTATTTTCATGTACAAAAATAAA
>JANQTO010000532.1:3415-8700 GCA_030731685.1 Nonlabens sp. | reverse complement strand
AGAGCGTCAGCCTTCCAAGCTGAATGTCGCCGGTTCGAACCCGGTCTCTCGCTCAGGTTTTAAGTAGCTTTTGTTGCTTAAAAAAGTTGATAATGACCCAGCAATTGGTTTGTTGTCTCTTCAAAAATGTGTCATAACATGTTTTTAAGGTCGTACTGTTCCTTAAAACTATAATGGTATAAAAGCCGGTGTAGCTCAGGGGTAGAGCGTTTCCTTGGTAAGGAAGAGGTCACGAGTTCAATTCTCGTCATTGGCTCAAAAATGTAATAAAGGTCTCAACATGAGGCCATTTCTCGTATAAACTGATTTGATTTTTTCAAGCGGTTTTTAAATTGAAACACTAATATAAATTAAGATTATTAAGTTATGGCTAAAGAAACGTACGATCGTTCGAAACCCCACCTTAACGTAGGAACTATTGGTCACGTTGACCACGGTAAGACTACTCTTACTGCTGCAATTACTAAGGTACTTGCAGATGCTGGTTACTCTAAGGCAACTAGTTTTGATCAAATTGACAATGCTCCTGAAGAAAAAGAGCGTGGTATCACAATTAACTCTTCTCACGTTGAGTATCAAACACAAAACAGACACTACGCTCACGTAGACTGTCCTGGTCACGCCGATTATGTTAAGAACATGGTTACTGGTGCTGCCCAAATGGATGGTGCTATTCTTGTAGTTGCTGCAACTGATGGTCCTATGCCACAAACACGCGAGCACATTCTTCTAGGTCGCCAGGTAGGTATTCCACGTATCGTTGTTTTCCTTAATAAGGTTGACATGGTAGATGATGAGGAGCTACTTGAACTAGTTGACATGGAGGTTCGTGATTTATTGAGTTTTTACGAGTATGATGGAGACAACGGACCAGTTATTCAAGGTTCTGCGTTAGGAGCACTTAACGGCGAGCAAAAATGGGTTGATACAGTATTGGAGCTTATGGCTGCTGTTGATTCTTGGATTGAAGAGCCTTTACGTGAGGTTGACAAGCCTTTCCTTATGCCGATAGAAGATGTATTCTCTATTACAGGTCGTGGTACTGTTGCAACTGGTCGTATTGAAACTGGTGTAGCTAACACAGGTGACCCAGTAGAAATCATAGGTATGGGTGCTGAAAAGCTTACCTCTACTATTACTGGTATTGAAATGTTCCGTCAAATCCTTAACAGAGGAGAGGCTGGAGATAATGCAGGTATTCTTTTAAGAGGTATCGAGAAAAGCCAAATCACTCGTGGTATGGTAATCGTTAAGCCAGGTTCTGTTAAGCCACACGCTAAGTTTAAGGCTGAGGTTTATATCCTTAAAAAAGAAGAAGGTGGACGTCACACTCCATTCCACAACAACTATCGTCCACAGTTTTATGTTCGTACAACGGACGTAACTGGAACAATCATGCTTCCAGAAGGTGTTGAAATGGTAATGCCAGGTGATAACTTGACAATACACGTAGATTTACTTCAGTCTATCGCAATGACTATTGGTCTTCGTTTTGCTATCCGTGAAGGTGGTAGAACTGTAGGTGCGGGTCAGGTAACTGAAATTTTAGATTAATTTTCTAAAGGATTTATAAAGTATCTCTTCTACTGTTTATGTGGGAGAGATACTTACTTTTATTTGTAACATCCATTTTTTTTCCTTGCGGTTTAAAAGTGTTTGTTCTGCGGGTTTAGTTCAGTTGGTAGAACGCTGGTCTCCAAAACCAGAAGTCGGGAGTTCGAGTCTCTCAACCCGTGCTGAGATGTAATCTCTAAGAATGTTTAATTAACGTGAGTATTCTCACTCAAGATATATAGAAAATGGGATTTGTAACCTACGTAAAAGAGTCTTATAACGAGCTTGTAAATCATGTTACATGGCCTTCATGGGCTGAGGCTCAAAAGTTAACGGTAACCGTTGCTGTATTTTCAGTGATATTTGCGTTACTTATTTACGGTGTAGATACGGTCTTTAGTAAGGCGCTTACAAATTATTTTGAATGGATTAAATCTTAATATAACACAATCATGAGTCAAGAGAATAGTGATGTGATGAAGTGGTATGTTGTCCGTTCGGTCAGTGGTCAGGAAAATAAGGTTAAGGACTATATTGAGTCTGAAATCCAACGAAACAATCTTGGTGACTATCTAAAGCAAATACTTGTACCTACTGAAAAAGTAGTGCAAATAAGAAATGGTAAAAAAATAAACAAAGAACGCGTTTATTTTCCAGGATATATAATGGTACAGGCTCGTCTTGAAGGAGAGGTTCCTCACATTATAAAATCTGTTAACGGTGTAATAGGGTTTCTGGGTGAGACTAAAGGTGGAGAACCAGTCCCGTTAAGACGTGCAGAGGTTAACCGCATGTTAGGGAAGGTTGATGAACTTGCAGAGCAAGTAGATAACATCGCAATTCCTTTTAAGTTAGGAGAAACCATTAAAGTTGTTGATGGTCCTTTTAATGGTTTCAATGGAACTGTTGAAAAAGTAAATGAAGAGAAAAGAAAACTTGAGGTAATGGTTAAAATCTTCGGTCGTAAAACGCCGCTAGAGCTAAGTTACATGCAAGTAGAAAAAGTATAAATGTTACATTTTATAGGTCACCAGGAAGCTTCCACTTTCGTGTGATTAAATAGAAATAATTTTAAAAATGGCTAAAGAAATATCTAAAGTTGTAAAGTTACAGGTGAAAGGTGGTGCAGCAAACCCATCCCCACCGGTAGGTCCTGCACTTGGAGCCGCTGGTGTTAACATCATGGAATTCTGTAAGCAGTTCAATGCTCGTACACAGGATAAACCAGGTAAGGTGCTACCAGTAGCAATTACTGTTTATAAAGACAAATCTTTTGATTTTGTTATTAAAACACCTCCAGCTGCGATTCAAATACTGGAAGCAGTTAAACTTAAAGGTGGAAGTGGCGAGCCTAACCGTAAAAAGGTTGGTGCAATTACTTGGGATCAAGTACGCGCTATCGCTGAAGACAAAATGCCTGATCTTAACGCTTTCACTATTGATAGCGCTATGAAAATGGTAGCTGGTACAGCACGTTCAATGGGTGTTAACGTTAAGGGCGGAAACGCTCCAGCATAAAAATCTTACAATGGCAAAATTAACAAAGAAGCATAAAGAAGCTTTATCTAAGGTAGATGCAAATAATGCATACTCAGTAGCTGAAGCATCTAAGCTAGTAAAAGAAGTATCGTACACTAAATTCGATGCGTCTGTGGATCTCGCAGTAAGACTGAATGTAGACCCTCGTAAAGCAAACCAAATGGTACGTGGTGTTGTGACACTTCCTCACGGTACTGGTAAGGATGTTAAAGTTCTTGCACTCGTTACTCCAGATAAAGAAGCAGAAGCAAAAGAAGCTGGTGCTGATTTCATTGGGTTAGATGAGTATCTTGACAAAATCAAGAATGGTTGGACCGATGTAGACGTAATTATCACAATGCCTAGTGTAATGGGTAAATTAGGTCCTTTAGGTAGAGTTTTAGGTCCACGTGGACTTATGCCTAATCCTAAAACAGGAACGGTTACTATGGATATAGGTAAAGCAGTATCTGATGTGAAATCTGGTAAGATTGACTTTAAGGTTGACAAAACGGGTATCATTCATGCAGCAATAGGTAGAGCGTCATTTGCTCCTGAACAAATTGCTGGAAATGCAAGGGAACTCATCAATACATTAGTAAAGTTAAAACCAACTGCTGCAAAAGGTGTATACATCAAGAGTATTTACCTTTCAAGCACTATGAGCCCAAGTATCATGGTGGACACCAAACGTTTTGCAGACGATAAATAAATCTAGATTATGACAAGAGAACAAAAAGCAACTGTTATTCAGGATTTAACTGCTACGTTAGGTGAAAATTCAACTATATATTTAGCAGATATTTCAGGACTTAATGCAAGTCAAACCTCAAATTTACGTAGAGCTTGTTTTAAAGCAAACGTTTCTATAGCTGTAGTTAAGAATACGCTCCTTGCTAAAGCAATGGAAGCATCTGACAAGGATTTTGGTGAGCTTCCTACTTTATTGAAAGGAAACACATCAATTTTGATGTCGGAAACTGCAAATGCTCCTGCTAAAGTTATTAAAAACTTTAGAGCAAAGGCAGCTACACCTCTTTTAAAAGGTGCTTATATAGGTGAGGCAATTTATGTGGGTGACCATATGATTGATGCATTAACTGAAATTAAATCCAGAGAAGAGATGATTGGTGAAATCGTTGGTCTTCTACAATCTCCAGCTAAGAATGTTGTATCTGCCCTTAAGTCGGGTGGTGGCAAACTTGCCGGAATCATTAAAACACTATCAGAGAGATAGTATTAAATTGTACGCAATTAATTATTTATAAATTTTATTAAAAACGATAGAAATGGCAGATTTGAAAGATTTCGCTGAGCAGTTAGTTAACTTAACTGTTAAAGAAGTAAATGAACTAGCAGCAATCCTTAAGGATGAGTATGGCATCGAGCCAGCAGCTGCAGCAGTAGCAGTAGCAGCAGGTGGTGCGGCAGCAGGAGGCGACGACGCTGAGGAAAAGTCAGAATTTGACGTAGTACTTAAAGCAGCAGGAGCATCTAAGCTTGCAGTAGTTAAACTTGTAAAAGAACTTACTGGTGCTGGACTTAAAGAAGCAAAAGATATGGTTGATGGAGCTCCAACAGCTATAAAAGAAGGTGTTTCTAAAGAAGAGGCAGAAGCGCTTAAAGCACAGTTAGAAGAGGCTGGTGCTGAGGTAGAATTAAAGTAATTTTTTCTACTTAAACAATTAAGGTTTAGACCTGTTGAGTTTGCTCACAGGTCTAGACCATTTTGCGTATAAAGATGAGACGTCATTAATAACGCTTTTTTTAACCCTAATACCGTGCATTGATGCTAGCAACAAACACAGAGAGAATTAATTTTTCAACGGTAACTTCAAAAGCAGCTTATCCTGATCTGCTTGATATCCAAATTAAATCTTTTCAGGACTTTTTTCAGCTTGAGACCAAGTCTGATAAAAGAGAAAATGAAGGTCTTTACAATACCTTCATGGAGAACTTCCCTATAACTGATACCCGTAATCAGTTTGTGTTAGAGTTTTTGGATTACTTTGTTGATGAAGCCTTCTTTACTTTTAAGGAGAAAAATGGAGCTCCCTTTTGTGGATAATAACTTTGATCTTCTGCAAATGTCATTTTTTTATTAAAGGAAAAAGATGAAATGAATTTGAGAAGAAATCAGAAAAAAGTTTATGGAAATAAATCTATTGCTCAAACTACTATTAAATTTATATTTCCATTGCAGTCAGTTATAG
>JANQTO010000532.1:0-3405 GCA_030731685.1 Nonlabens sp. | reverse complement strand
GGATTATTTTGTTGATCCACCGCGTTACTCGATACAAGAATGTATCGAAAGAGGACTCACGTATAGTGTTCCACTTAAATCAAGACTTAAATTATTCTGTACTGACCCAGAACATGAGGATTTTGAAACAATCGTTCAGGATGTTTATTTAGGAACTATTCCTTACATGACTCCTTCAGGAACTTTTGTTATCAATGGTGCTGAGCGTGTAGTAGTTTCTCAATTACACCGTTCACCTGGTGTTTTCTTTGGACAGTCTTTCCATGCAAATGGAACCAAACTTTATTCAGCTCGTGTTATTCCTTTTAAAGGTTCATGGATTGAATTTGCGACCGATATCAACAGCGTAATGTACGCTTATATTGACCGTAAGAAAAAATTACCTGTAACAACACTTTTCCGTGCAATAGGTTTTGAAAGAGACAAGGACATTCTTGCCATCTTTGACCTTGCCGAAGAGGTGAAAGCTTCTAAAACAGGTCTTAAAAAGTATCTTGGTCGCAAGCTTGCTGCTCGTGTACTTAGAACTTGGCATGAAGATTTCGTTGATGAAGATACAGGCGAGGTAGTTTCTATCGAACGTAATGAAATCGTTCTCGATAGAGATACCATTTTAGAAAAAGAGCACATAGATGAAATCGTAGATTCAGGAGCAAAAACAATTCTTCTTCATAAGGAAGATAATATGTCTGCTGACTACGCCATCATTCACAATACATTACAGAAGGATCCAACAAATTCTGAAAAAGAAGCTGTTGAGCATATTTATAGACAACTACGTAATGCGGAACCGCCAGATGAGGAGACTGCACGTGGTATTATAGATAAATTATTCTTCTCTGACCAACGCTATAACTTAGGTGAGGTAGGCCGCTACCGCATGAACAAGAAATTGGGTCTTAATATTGACATTAACACGCAAGTTCTTACTAAGGAAGATATAATAACTATCATCAAGTACCTTATTGAATTAATCAACTCTAAGGCCGAGATTGATGATATTGACCACCTTTCTAACCGTCGTGTACGTACAGTAGGTGAGCAGCTTTCACAACAATTTGGTGTTGGTCTTGCCCGTATGGCAAGAACAATACGTGAACGTATGAACGTAAGAGACAATGAGGTGTTTACACCTATTGACCTTATTAATGCTAAAACCTTGTCTTCGGTAATTAATTCGTTCTTTGGAACAAATCAGTTATCGCAGTTTATGGACCAAACGAATCCACTTGCTGAAATTACCCATAAGCGCCGTCTTTCGGCACTTGGACCTGGTGGTTTATCTCGTGAGCGTGCAGGTTTTGAGGTTCGTGACGTTCACTACACGCACTACGGTAGACTTTGTCCTATTGAAACTCCTGAAGGTCCAAACATTGGACTTATTTCTTCACTGTCTGTTTTTGCAAAAGTGAATGGCATGGGATTCATTGAAACTCCTTATCGTCAGGTAAAGGATGGTGTGATAGACTTAAAATCAACCCCAGTTTATCTAAGTGCCGAAGAAGAGGAAGGCATGCACATTGCGCAGGCTAATTTACCGTTAGATGATAAGGGTAAAATATTGAATGATAAGGTAATCGCACGTATGGAAGGTGACTTCCCAGTTGTTGACCCATCAGTAGTGGTCTATGCTGACGTTGCTCCTAATCAAATTGCATCTATATCTGCATCGTTGATTCCTTTCTTGGAGCACGATGATGCAAACCGTGCCTTGATGGGATCTAACATGATGCGCCAGGCAGTACCACTTCTTAGAGCTGAATCACCTATAGTAGGTACAGGTCTAGAAAGACAAGTAGCGTCCGACTCTCGTGTTCTTATAAATGCTGAGGGAGATGGTGAAGTAACTTATGTAGATGCCCAACAAGTACGTATCAAATACGACCGTACGGAGCGTGAAACTATGATTAGTTTTGAGCCAGAAGAAACAGCTTATAATCTTATCAAATTCCGTAAGACTAACCAAGGTACAAGCATTACGCTCAAGCCTATTGTTTCTAAGGGTGACCGTGTAAACAAAGGACAAGTTCTTTGTCAAGGTTATGCAACTGAGGCTGGTGAACTTGCACTAGGTCGTAACCTTAAAGTGGCGTTTATGCCATGGAAAGGATACAACTTTGAGGATGCAATCGTAATATCTGAGAAGGTAGTGCGTGAAGATATCTTTACTTCTATACACGTAGATGAGTATTCTCTTGAAGTAAGGGATACAAAACTTGGTAATGAAGAATTAACTGCAGACATACCTAACGTTTCTGAAGAGGCAACTGCAGATCTAGACGAGAACGGTATGATAAGAATAGGTGCCGAGGTTGAACCAGGTGATATTCTTATAGGTAAGATTACTCCAAAAGGAGAGTCTGACCCAACGCCAGAGGAGAAACTATTACGTGCCATATTTGGAGACAAGGCTGGTGACGTAAAAGACGCTTCTCTTAAAGCGACTCCATCGCTACGCGGTGTCGTTGTTGACAAGAAGTTGTTCTCTAGAGCAGTAAAAGATAAGCGCAAGAGAGCTCAGGATAAAGAAGATATTGCAAGATTAGAACAAGAATATCATGCAAAATTTGAAAACCTTCAAGAGCGTCTTGTAGAAAAATTATTTGAAATAGTAAGTGGTAAAACATCTCAAGGTGTATTTAATGATTTAGGTGAAGAAGTTCTTCCTAAAGGAAAGAAATACACACTTAAAATGTTAAACTCTGTTGACGACTATACACACCTTATATCAGGGGTATGGACTACGAGCGATGAGTCTAACGAGATGATTGCTGACTTACTTCACAATTATAAAATTAAGGAAAACGACCTTCAAGGTTCGTTACGTCGTGAGAAGTTTACTATCTCTGTAGGAGATGAACTTCCAGCTGGTATTATTAAACTTGCTAAAGTATACATCGCTAAAAAGCGTAAACTTAAAGTTGGTGATAAGATGGCGGGACGTCACGGTAATAAAGGAATCGTTGCACGTATCGTTCGTCAGGAAGATATGCCTTTCCTAGAAGATGGAACACCAGTAGATATCGTATTGAATCCACTAGGAGTACCTTCTCGTATGAACATTGGGCAAATTTATGAGACCGTATTAGGTTGGGCAGGTCAGAAGTTAGGTAAGAAATTTGCCACTCCTATTTTCGACGGAGCGACTTTAGACCAGATTAATGAATATACGGACGAGGCAGGAATTCCACGTTTCGGTCACACGTATCTATACGATGGTGGTACTGGAGACAGGTTTGACCAGCCAGCAACGGTAGGAGTTATCTATATGCTTAAGTTAGGGCACATGGTTGACGACAAAATGCACGCACGTTCCATAGGACCATACTCGCTTATTACCCAGCAACCGCTAGGTGGTAAAGCACAATTTGGAGGTCAGCGTTTTGGAGAGATGGAAGTTTGGGC
>JANQTO010000531.1 GCA_030731685.1 Nonlabens sp. | reverse complement strand
AATCCTAGCAACCTTAGAAGATGCTAAAAAGCAAGACGCAGAGCTCGTAGTTTTTGGCGAAGGGCTGTTGCCAGGATATCCGTTTTGGCTTGCGCTTACAGACGGTGCTGCATGGAACAAAACGGTGGTGAAAGAATTGCACAGACACTATGCTCTGAACAGCGTTTGTATAGAAGACGGTGACCTTGATGCGGTATGCGCTTTCGCGAAAGCGAACTCCATAGCAATCTACCTAGGTATCATAGAGCGACCTGGTGATAGAGGCGGCCACAGTTTGTATGCCAGCCTCGTCTATATAGATGCATCGGGAATTATACAAAGTGTGCACCGTAAACTCCAACCAACCTATGACGAGCGTCTTACATGGGCTTCCGGCGATGGTCACGGACTGGTAACTCATAAATTAAAAGATTTTACCTTAAGCGGTCTTAATTGCTGGGAAAACTGGATGCCCTTACCACGGGCAGCGATGTATGCGCAAGGAAGTAACCTGCACGTAGCCGCATGGCCAGGCAGTGACCATAATACTAAAGACATTACCAGGTTCATAGCACGTGAAAACCGCGGTTATGTACTCTCAGTTTCCAGCCTCATGTCCCGAGCCGATTTCCCTAAAAACACACCGCATTTAGAAGAAATTTTAGAAAAAGCACCGCACATTCTAGCAAATGGTGGTAGCTGTATTGCAGGGCCAGACGGCGAGTGGATTATCGAACCACAAATAGGAACCGAAGGCCTCATAACGGCAACCTTAGACTTACATCGTGTGTACGAAGAACGTCAAAATTTTGATGTAGCAGGACACTATTCTCGACCAGACGTCACGCAGTTGCATGTGAACAGAGAACGACAAAGTACGGTGAGGTTTAAGGATTGATAGGCTGGCTCGTTAAAAGTATAACTCTGTAAAATTTGCTAAAAAATTCCAAGGGCAGACTTCAATCTGTTCTTATGAATGAAATAGCTAGTATCCAATTTCAAAACTTTAAACTTACGGCTCTCAAAAAGGAACGTCAGTGATATAAAGATTCCCATGCTGCATATCAAACAACGTCTCGACTACCGCTCGACATGGTTTGAAAAAGATTCACCGACTCACAAACTCAGAGACTCACAAACTCATAGCTCACAGCTCAATAACTCAAAGACTAAAAAAACTCTGAACTCTTAACTTGTACCAAGTACCCTTTTATAAAAATCTGCCTTAGCTTTTTCATCATTACCAAAAAGCCATCGTACCACGTGCTCGTCCCACATGCCATCGCGCTCCTCGGCAGTGACAATTTTACGTTCTACGGCTAGGTCTAGTATTTTACCAGGATAGCTCGATTGTTGTTCACTTTCCATTTCGCCTAACGGGTACGGGTCGTCCAGTCCTGCGACTACCTGTTTTGCTCCTTGGTTTTCTACGACCAGTTTGAGCGAGCCTGTGTCATGAACCAGCGTGTCGAAGAATATGTTAGGATGTCCTACGCTTTTTCGCGGATGCACCTTTCCTTCAAAAAGGTCTGGTCGCCCGTCAAACCCTTGAATTCTACGGCCTAAATTCATTTGTGCAAGTTGGCCACCATGTGCAAAACATATACGCATATTTGGGTACTTAAATGCATACCCGTTTAGTGTTAGAAAATGATAAGCATCTGCACACTGCGCGAGCATCCATATAAGATGAAAACGCCAAGCGGTGTTTTGAAGTTTGATAAATTTCTCACCGTCATACGGGTGAATTTCTACTGCTAGATTAAGCTCACTGGCAAGTTCAAAAAT
>JANQTO010000530.1 GCA_030731685.1 Nonlabens sp. | reverse complement strand
TTTTTTAATGCCAGTTTACGTACGCGTTTAAGTACCGAAAAGGCTGCAAAAAATCTCGGGATGGACGTGATGGTTTTGAACGTGAACGACGCTTGGAATATCGAGTTTGAAGACGGCACGGTCATGAATGCAAACAGCTCAGAACATATTAAAGAAGCCGCACAGGTCATATCGCAGTATGCAGATTTTATCGCTGTGCGAGCGTTTCCTAGTTTAACTGATAAGCACAAGGATGAGTCAGAACAGGTGTTGAACAGCTTCATGAAATATGCAACCGTGCCCATCATCAACATGGAAAGTGCCACGGCGCATCCACTACAAGCCCTTGCAGATGCCATTACGATTACCGAGCTGGCAGACAAGCCACGACCTAAAGTTGTACTTTCCTGGGCGCCGCATCCCAAAGCCTTGCCGCAAGCCGTAGCAAATTCGTTTGTGGAAATGATGCAACTGCTGGACGTAGATTTTTCAATTACACATCCAGTAGGATATGAACTAAATAAGGAAATCACAAAAGACACACCTATATACCACGACCAGCAAGAAGCCCTAAAAAATGCCGATTTTGTCTACGTAAAAAACTGGAGTAGTTATGAACAGTATGGTCAGGTGCTAAGCCAAGACCCTAACTGGATGATGACACAAGAAAAATTAGCAAACGCAAAATTCATGCATTGCTTACCAGTGCGACGCAATGTGGTTGTGGAAGATGAAGTACTAGATGGTGAAAACTCTGTGGTGATACGACAAGCAAATAATAGAACTTTTGCAGCGCAAGTTGTGTTGAAAAAGATGTTGGAAGAACTTAATAAGTAAAGTCGCTACTAGAAACTATGTGCCATGAAAAACACTCTTAAAATAGTAAAAATAGGCGGTAATATCATAGATGATGCTGTTGCGCTCACCACATTTTTAATAGACTTTGCAACTATAAAATCGCCTAAAATATTAGTTCACGGTGGTGGCAAATTGGCAACGCGTTTAGCAGATGATTTACAGATTCCTGTAAATATGATAGACGGCAGGCGTGTTACGGACCAGCAAACCTTAGATGTAATTACCATGGTTTATGCGGGGAAAATTAACAAAAATATAGTTGCACAACTACAAGCGCAGGATTGCAACGCCATCGGTTTTACAGGTGCTGACGGCAACACGATTATCGCAGTAAAAAGACCTGTTCAAGAAGTAGATTATGGCTTTGTAGGTGATGTAGAACAGGTAAAAACGAGCACTTTAGAATTGCTATTGACCAACAATATAACACCTATTTTTTGTGCCATCACGCACGATACTAAGGGCCAGCTTTTAAACACAAATGCAGACACTATCGCTGCCGAACTTGCCATTGCGTTTGCAAGCAGTTATGACGTTTCACTTTATTATTGTTTTGAAAAAAACGGCGTTCTAAAAAATGTGGACGATGAGGAGTCGGTTATAGACCATATAGATACAAAATCCTATAAAAGCCTCTTGGAAACAGGCGTTATTGCAAATGGTATGTTGCCAAAACTAAACAACTGTTTCCACGCTCTTAACAACAACGTGCAAACCGTGTGCATTGGACAAACAAGCATGCTGTTTAACAAAAACAGCAAACACACAACCATGGTATTATGATAGAAAGACTAACCACGAGAGCAATAGATTTACTAAAAAAGCTGATAAAAACGCAGTCATTTTCTTCTGAAGAACAAGATACAGCCGTGCTTATAGAACATTGGTTTAAGCAGCACAACATTGCATTCCATAGAACACAGCATAATGT
>JANQTO010000529.1 GCA_030731685.1 Nonlabens sp. | reverse complement strand
CTGCAAATAGGTATAGACTACGTGCGCTTTATTTCTTACCACTTGACACTTGGGAACGAGTAACTGGTAAAACCCATAAATACGTTCCGTCGCGTGGTGCTGTCTTCACTGGTGGCACTGCAGGCGCATCTGTTTTTATCGCTCAAGGGAATCAACAGTTAGGATTACTTAAGGAATATGCTGGATTAGAACCTCAACATCAGGTTCTTGATATAGGATGCGGTCTGGGAAGAACCGCCATTGCTCTTACTGGTTTTCTAAATGATACGGGAAGTTATCAGGGATTTGATGTGGTAGAAAAAGGAATAGCTTGGTGCAACAAAGGTATAGGTGCAGATTACAGTAATTTTCAGTTCACCCATGTATCGCTATTCAATGATTTATATACCGCTAACGGCGAAAAAGCAAACAGCTTTGTATTTCCATATCCAGATGAAAGTTTTGACCGCATTTTTAATTTTTCAGTCTTTACACATATGGGCATTGAAGAAATTCAAAACTACCTCATCCAGATGAAACGCACGCTTAAAAATGAAGGCTCCTGTTTGTGTACGTTCTTTATTTACGACGACTCTAACGAACACTACATAGCAACCAGAGCAGGTTTTCATTTTCCGGTAGCGCACGACGGTTACAAACTCATGAGTGCTGAAACAGTTGCGGGCAATATAGCCATCCACGAAAATTTATTACTACGCATGGCTACTAAAGCAGGTTTTGAAAACTGTAAGATTATTGATGGTTTTTGGAAAGATAGCGTTCGAGATACTGGAAAAAAAGAATATCAGGACATCGTTTTATTATCTTAACCTTGCTTTCTCCATTGCAGTAATCGCATGATTCCGCTTGTTGCGATAATGAGAATAATCCCAAAAAACGGAAAGGCAAACCTGCTGTTATCACCATAAGCCACCAGTGCCTGGGCCGCTGATGCTGCCAATACTGCGCTAACCATAAACTCCAATGCGCCTAGATTTTTTAGCTTGCTACGCAACGCTTTCCATAAGATAAAACCGCTGGCTATCAGGAAGATAATGTTTAACAAAATGAGCAATGGTTTCTGAATGTAATGAGTGATTCCTACGATAACTTTTTGCATGAAAACGGGCTGCATTGCTTCTTTATTCCATAAAAAGTGCGAGCGTGCACCCCAAAATAACTTGAACGATAAGCCTACTTGCTTCGCATAATCCATCTTATTTTCCTTGAAAAGCGGCACTGCAATTTCCTTAAAATAAGCACCTAGTTCTGGTTTCGAAAGCCCTTTTTCTTGTAGCAGGTCCTCTTCTGCATGCCATACGGTCATGGGCACTTGCGTTTCTGGTAAACTGTCATGCGCTCGCCGCCTGTATTTCAATAAAATATCGCGTACCTGCGCGTGCTCATCTGGGATTTTTTCGTAAAAATGAGTTGCCGTTTGTATAAGATTATACCCCATGAAATAGGTGGTTTGGCGATAGCCCGTATTTTCAAAATTCACCTGTTGCCATGCGACTTGAGCCATAAAACTCGTTCCACATAACAATACAGTCACCACAGCCGACTTTAATAGTTGCGTCTTTACATGTTTCCAGCAGTAAAAAACCCCGAACAAAATAGGCAAGTAAATGAACATAGGTCTTGTAATAAAAAGTACAGCCATGCAAACCGCCAGTATCATGTAGTATTGTATCGCTGCTTTAGCTTCCAGTAGTTGATATTTTACGATGAACCATATGCAAAGTTGTAATAAAAATATGCTCAAGGTTTCTGTTAAAATGGCAAATTCAAAA
>JANQTO010000528.1:4401-8732 GCA_030731685.1 Nonlabens sp. | reverse complement strand
GTGGAGTTCCTGCTGCCGTTACGGTTGAGAGTACAAAACGGTTAGGTAATATCTGAACACCGCTTAACAAAAGACCACCTGCGTTGTCGTTTACGAGTGGTTGGTTGAATTCACCACCACCAGCAAGAGTCATTTGTCCAGCGACGATTGCTGGAAACGATTGTCTTTGAGCGTCTAGATAAAGCGCGCCGTCAGCATAGCCAGCGGTAAGCGAGTTACCTACTGTTACATACTTTGAGAAGTCTGCAGTTCCTGAGCTGTAAAAGCCTTCGTCAGTTACCGTATCCTTGAAACCATCGTCACATCCTACGATTGCAGCTGCTGCAATAAATAGGGTTATATATTTTAAATTTAATTTTTTCATGGTGCTTTTATTTACATGCTATATGTTATACCTAAACCTGCTACAATTCCTCTTGATTTGTAGGCTCCTGCAAACGGTGCTGGCACACCATTCTCCGTGTAACCTGTGTAGGATTCTGTAATTTCTTTGAATTTAAGGTAAAGGAAAGATGCGTCTATCGCAAATTTAGGATTTAGCTGGTAGCTAAGTCCGAATGTGTAGTTGTCTGAATCTCCACGTGGAGTTTCAGGAGCAAAGAATCCAGAAGTAACTGGGCTCTCGTCAAAATAATATCCTGCACGTACCACAAGCTTGTCTGTCGCCGTGTATTGTGCTCCAAATCTGTAGGTGGAAGAATCTTTGTAGTTTCTAGGGTTGATAGATTCAAAACCGCTTTCAAAAACTAAGTCTAAGCTCTCATATTCACTCCAAAAAGCTCTATTGTAATCAAATGCAAGGAGTAATTTGTCCCATTTATAAGAAACTCCAACGGTAAGCTCTGCAGGTAACGGTAGCGTAGCTGTAAAACCTGATGTGCCATTTTGAAAAGGGGAAAGGTTTGAATTAGGGAAGTTTGTAAAAGTGGCCTCGCCATCTTCACTTTCAATGTCGATTAAAGAGCGATAGTTGAAACCAAAAGTAAAACGGTCGTTAGGAGTAAACATAAGACCTGCGGTCCAGCCTATTCCTGTAACACCAGAGTCCTCTATCTCAATATTGGAGCGGTCTCCATTTTCGTCAGTAAGTGTGCGGTTTGCGTTACGGTTAAATTTAACACCACCTATCGCAAGGATAGGACCACCACCTATAGAAACACTGTCAAATATTTGGTAAGAAACTGTAGGTTGGATAAAAATAGCGCTTAGTTCAATCTCGTTAACGAGGTGAGAACCTTGCCAGTCTGTAGGCCAGGTAACGTTGCTACCATAAGGAGTATAAATACCTAAACCAAAAGCTAAGTCGTCAGAAATTGCATAAGAAGCATACAGGTAAATAGGGGTTCCTGTAGGACTATCAGTTTCAGAGAACGTACCGAAATCGGTATTTTGATACTGCACTTGGGATATTACTCCAAATCCACCAGCACTTATGTTCAGCTTATTTTCTAAATGTACCAGTCCTGCCGGGTTAAAGAAAAGTATGTCTGCACTGTTTACCACTGCCACACCAGTATGTCCCATAGCCAATTGCTTGTTACTCTGGGTACTTACTCGATATCCACCTGCATATGCCATCACCGACATTAATGAAAGTAGACCAAAAATCTTTATTTTGTTCATAATCAAGGGTTTGTTAATTGGTTTTTATATTCAACCGGTCAAATTTAATATTTATTTAATCCTACGCAAGCGTTTTCGTAACATTATGCAAGCATAGTAAAAAATTTAACGTAAAAATGACAGCACTGCATCTGAGAACAGTTCTGGTTGTTCAGCATGGAGCCAGTGTCCGGCATTAGGTATTGTTATGATGTTCGCTTTCGCGAAAGCGGCATCTATCACCATCTTATCGTTGTCTATAATATATCCTGAATTGCCGCCTTTTAAGAATAAGGTAGGTATCTGAATAATGTTATCAAATGGTGAGTGACTACCTATCATAGATTGGGAAGTTGCCAGTGTCTTTAAGTTAAATCGCCATGCAAACTTGTTTTTATCTTTTCTGAAAAGACTTTTCATAAGAAACAAACGTGTGCCCATGTCTGGGATACGGCTACTCAATATCTCATCTACTTCATTTCTACTTGTAATCGACTCAAAGTTCACCGCTTGTAGGGCATTTATGATGTCGCTGTGGTGGGGCGCATACTCTTTGGGAGCAATGTCAGCAATTATAAGTTTCTCCAACATTTCAGGATACTCACTTGCAAACTGCATCGCCACCTTGCCGCCCATACTATGACCCAAAAGGATGATGTCTTTGAGATTGTGATGTTCGCAATATTCCATGAGGTCTTGAGCCATAAGTTCATAGCTAAAATCCGCACTATGAATACTTCGACCATGGTTACGCTGGTCTAGCAAGTGAACCTCGTAACCCAGCTCACTCCACTGCGTCCCCAGCGTCTTCCAGTTGTCTGCCATGCCCAGGAAGCCGTGGAGGATGACAAAAGGTTTGCCCTGTCCTAATATAATAGAGTGCAGCATATTACTTGAGTCTGGATTTGTACATGTTCACGACATTTTCTAGGCCTAAGTACAAACTCTCTGCAATGAGTGCGTGCCCTATGGAGACTTCTAGTAAATTAGGAACATGTTGTTTAAAATAAGCAATGTTATCTAGTGACAAATCGTGTCCTGCGTTTATTCCTAGATTATGCGCCGTTGCAGTGTGGGCTGCCTGCGTGTATGCTGCAACTGCTTTTTTAGGGTCAGTAGGGTAGTTGTGTGCAAAAGCCTCTGTGTACAATTCAATACGGTCCACACCTGTAGCGGCAGCACCAGCAATCATCTCGGTAACTGGGTCCACAAAAATGCTCGTGCGCATGCCCAAACTTTTAAAGTGAGCTACTATTTCGGTAAGAAAATCTTTGTGTTTTATCGTGTCCCATCCAGCGTTTGAAGTAATGGCATCTGGCGCATCCGGAACTAGGGTGACCTGTGCGGGTTTTACTTCTTCTACAAGTTTGATAAAAGAATCGATGGGATTTCCTTCAATATTTAATTCTGTCGCGATGACCTTTTTGAGATCACGCGCATCTTGGTAACGAATATGTCGCTCGTCGGGCCTCGGGTGAATGGTAATTCCCTGTGCGCCGAAACGTTCTATGTCTAGTGCAACTTTTACGAGGTCGGGAACATTACCGCCGCGTGCATTGCGTAGGGTTGCGATTTTATTGATATTTACACTGAGTATAGCCATAATAAGTTATCTAAGCTTCAAAAATACGACCTGTGCACAAAGGCAGGTAGTTAAGAATTGATTAATTTGCAAAAAAAATACGGACACATGAATTTACAGGATTTCATCATAAGTGACGTAGAACCTATGGAGGTTCACGAACCGGTAGCGCGCGTTCAGGATATTTTTTCTCAGTTCACGTTTTCACACTTGCCTGTTATGCGCAATGAGGTTTACCTAGGATGCCTTTCAGAAAATGATGCGCGTTGCTTTAACCGCAATACGGCTCTAGATGAGGTGATGTATGCCTTTGACGGTTTTTTTGTGAGGTCCAGTGATCACTGGTTAGACGTACTCGAGTCGTTTGCTAGACACGATACTAATTTAATGCCTGTGCTAAGCGATAAAAATGAGTACTTGGGCTATTATGAACTAAAGGATATTATGCATTTCTTTAATGAATCGCCATTTCTATCAGAATCTGGAGCGGTAATCGTTGTTGAAAAGGGTACTGAAGACTTTAGCTTTAGCGAAATCTCTCAAATCGTAGAATCAAACGATGCTAAACTCTATGGCTGTTTTATAAGTGGTTATAGAGAACGTTTTTCACAAATTACACTTAAGGTTACCTCATCCAGTATTAATGAGATATTACAAACTTTTAGAAGATACGGTTATAACGTTATAACCACCGCACAAGACGATGCATTCCTGGACTCACTCAAAGAGCGGAGTAACTACTTGAGCAAATACCTAGAATTATAATGAAAAAAATCGCTATTTACGGCCAGTACCTCCATGAGGATGCTATAGATACTGTGGTTGAAGTGTTACAATCGCTAGAGAACAAATCATGCGAAGTGCTGGTCGAGGAAAAATTTTTCGTTTTATTATCGCCGCATATAATATTATTAGGACATAAAACTTTTACGCAGCTCGATGAGAGCTATGATTTTCTCATTAGTATAGGTGGTGATGGTACTATTTTGCGCGCAGTTTCATTTATTGGGCCTCTGAATATACCAGTAATAGGGATTAATACGGGCAGGCTCGGTTTTCTTGCCACAGTTCTTAAGGAAGAAGTAAGCGCTGCTATTGAAATGCTCTTTGCAAACGAATATACACTCAGCAAACGGTCGCTCATCAC
>JANQTO010000528.1:0-4301 GCA_030731685.1 Nonlabens sp. | reverse complement strand
AACCTTGTAGAGTTAAATAACGTTAATTTTATCGATACTATCAGACATAAACTGCTTTGGGGAGAAGATAAGCGCAACTAAACAATAAATTTGCCTATTAGATGTTTTAACAGGTTATAACCCCATGAATGATCATGCAGGGTAAAGAGAATTGTTATATTTGCACGTTTTAAGAATTTCATGCGGTTAGTAGTAATTATTGGTATTATGTTGAGTTTCGCTTTCGCGAAAGCGCAAACCTACGAGATAGGGCTCTTTGCAGGTGGGTCTAATGTCATAGGTGATGTAGGAAGCACGCGTTATGTAGACCCAAGAGACGGAACCATAGGTGCGATTTTTAAATGGAACCGCAGCAATAGACATGCCTTTAGAGCGTCGTTTATAAGTGCAAGCATGATAGGTGATGATAATGATAGTGATGATATTTCTCGGGACTTACGAGGCTTAAATTATAATTATAATTTATTGGAGGCAAGTATAGGTGTAGAATATACCTTTTGGGATTGGGATCTATATACTGGCAGACCGCAGTTTACCCCATACATATACACCGGTCTTACTGGTTTTCAATACGACTTGTTTGCTCTAAACGGCGACGGTGAACTTGAAGAATATGGCAGCACCCTTGAAGCGGCAATTCCTATTATTTTAGGGTTTAAAACAACAATAACTTCCCATCTAATTTTAGGTGTTGAAGTAGGCGCCCGTTATACATTTACTGACAATCTAGACGGCAGTAACCCAGAACGCAGTAAAAAGGATTTTGCGGAACTGCAGTTTGGAAACATTGCAAATAACGATTGGTACGTCTTTAGTGGAGTGACCTTGACCTATACATTTGGTCGTAAACCCTGTTATTGTAATTTTTAATAATGGAGCAACACAACCTAGACCTTACGAGATTGCCTAAGCATATCGCCCTAATAATGGACGGTAATGGTCGCTGGGCAAAACAGCAGGGATTGATGCGTGTGCGAGGTCATGAAAAAGGAGCAAAGGCAGTTAGACAAACGGTAGAGGCTTGTGCTGAGTTAGGAATTCAAAACTTAACGCTTTATGCATTTAGCACTGAGAACTGGAAACGACCTAAAATTGAGGTAGAGACACTCATGCGTTTGCTTGTATCCAGTTTACGCAAAGAGCTTAAGACCTTGCAGGACAATAATATTTCTTTAAAGGCAGTAGGTGCACTTGATTTATTACCTAAGTCTACACTTGCCGAACTTAATGAAGTCATTAAAGCAACTGAAAATAACACCCATATGAACCTCACGCTCGCATTGAGTTACGGTTCTAGGGAAGAATTGCTTTACGTATTTAAGAAAGTAGCATCTGAAGTTAACAATGGACGCTTAGCGATAGACGATATCAATGACGATACAATTCATAAGCATCTATACACCCATTTTTTGCCCGATGTGGATTTACTTATAAGAACTAGCGGCGAGCAACGTATTAGCAATTTTTTATTATGGCAAATAGCTTATGCCGAATTATATTTTACCGAGGTGCTCTGGCCAGATTTTAGAAGAGAGCATTTAGTACAAGCATTACAAAATTTTCAAGACCGAGAACGTAGATTCGGTAAAACCAGCGAACAACTATAGAATAATGATAAACAAATTAGCAAAAGTTTTATTGCTTGTAATAAGCATTTCAGCTAGTTATAGTGCCTTAGGGCAAACTCAAGCAGACCTGCCGATAGGTGAAGAAGCAAAACTATATACTCTAGGCACAATAAGCGTTACCGGTAGCCAAACCTATAACGAAAATACGGTTATTGCTTTTACAGGTCTAAAACCAGGAGAAGAAATTTATGTTCCAGGAGAGCGCATAAGCGGTGTTGTAAAAAAACTGTGGGATTTAAAACTCTTTAGCGACATACGCATTTTTGTTGCAGATATAAGAGGTTCTGTGGTTGACCTTGAAATTAATATCATTGAGGTTCCCAATGTGAATGATATCACTATCAATGGTCTTAAAAAGAATAAGGTCAAGGATATTAAAGAAGAACTTAAGTTCACTAGAAGACAGACTAAGGCTACTGAAAACTTTATCACTAACACCCGTACTTATATCGAAAATAAATACCGTGAAAAAGGTTTTTTAAACGCAAGCGCTACGGTAATATCTCGTAAGACTGTTGACACTACAGGTGGTAATTATGTGGATATTAAAATAGATGTAAATAGAGGCAGTAAGGTTAAAATCTCTTCTATAGATTTTGAGGGAAATACTCTTATCAAAGACAAAAAACTGCGCGCCGCAATGAAAAATACAAAGCAACGCAACATATTTAGAGTTCTCAAAAGGTCTAAATATGTTGAGGACGCATATAAAGAAGACTTACTTAGTGTTGTAGATGCATATAAAGAATTAGGTTTTAGAGATGCCCGTGTAATTTCAGACACGCTCATAAATGTGAACGATAAGCGCATCGCTCTTAAAATTAAAGTAGAAGAAGGTAGAAAATACTATTTCGGTGATATCAAATATGTAGGGAACACAGTTTATACTGATGAGCAGCTCAACCAAATTCTCAAAGTAGAAAAAGGAGACGTGTATAATGGCGTTGCATTTGATAATCGTATAAGCAATCCACAAGACCCAGACTCTGACGATCTTTCAAATCAGTATCAAAACAATGGATACCTTTTCTCTAGAGTAGATGCTGTTGAAACTAGAGTTTACAACGACACCATAGATTTCGAGATACGTATTATAGAAGGTAAAGAAGCTTTTTTCAATAATATCACGGTAACAGGTAATGACCGGACAAATGACCATGTGATTTACCGCATGCTTAGAACTACGCCAGGCGAGCGTTACTCTAGACAAAAGATTATTAACTCCATACGCGAGCTAGGACAGCTTGGGTATTTTGATGCACAAAAAATCAATCCGCAGTTGAAGAATGTGAGCGAGCAAGAAGGAACTGTAGATGTAGAATATACATTAGAAGAAGCTGGAGCGAGCCGTATAGAGCTGCAAGGTGGTTATGGAGGTGGAGGTTTCGTAGGAACGCTAGGATTACAGTTTACAAACTTTTCTTTACGCAATCTATTTAACAAAGATGAGTACAGACCAGTGCCTATGGGTGATGGTCAGACACTCGCGCTGCGTGCACAGGCGAGTACCATTTTTAGAACCTACAGTTTGAATTTTACAGAGCCATGGCTGGGTGGTAAAAAACCCGTTAGTTTCAATGTTTCTTTTTCTCACAGTGAGCAGTATAGGGTAAATCCCCAAGATTTTAGGGATGTGCGCCGTGACCAGCGGTTCCTAATTACCGGTGGTAGTGTAGGAATTGCCAAGAGATTAGAATGGCCTGATCAATACTTTCAGTTTTCACAAGCTGTCTCCTTTCAACACTTTAATTTAAAGAACTACCAGTCGGCATTATTTAATTTCCCTAATGGGTTCTCAAATAACTTAGCGTATACGGTAGGATTAAGTAGAAATAATGTAGGTGTAAACCCTATTTATCCTACCTATGGTTCTTCATTTTCTGTGACAGGAAAATTTACGTTGCCATACTCGTTATGGAATGGTGTAGACTATGCAAACCTTGCCGAAGACCCAGCGTTTCAAACAAATGGTGTGCCTGACTTAGGCAAGATAGACCAGGAACGATTTAGGTTCCTAGAGTATTACAAAATCAAATTTGATGGTACATGGTATACTACACTGTACGATAAACTCGTTTTACAGACTAAGGCCGAGTTTGGTTTCTTAGGAGCTTATAATCAAGAGCGTGGTTTAGTACCTTTTGAGCGTTTCTTTGTAGGTGGTGACGGTTTACAACAGTTCTCTCTGGACGGTAGAGATATTGTAAGGCTACGTGGTTATGACGATTCTAACGCGATAACGCGTAATCCTGATGGTGACACGGTGTACAATAAGTTCTCTTTAGAACTGCGTTACCCTATCAGCTTGGAGCAAGCGGCGTCTATTTACGTACTTGGTTTTGCAGATTTAGGAAACTCATACGATGGGTTCAGAAATTATAATCCTTTTGAGTTAAAACGCTCAGCTGGTGTAGGATTACGTATCTTTATGCCTGCATTTGGTCTGTTAGGAGTAGATTTCGGTTACGGTTTCGATACTCCGGTTAACCAAGCTGGTAATGACCCTAGTGGCTGGCAACCACACTTTATCATTGGGCAGCAGTTTTAAGTTGGCACGATTATTTCTATAAACACTATATATATGAAAAAGAACATCTTTTTATGGAGCATTATTGCTAGTATGAGTTTCGCTTTCGCGAAAGCGCAAACCACAACCAGAGGTATCAAAGTAGG
>JANQTO010000527.1 GCA_030731685.1 Nonlabens sp. | reverse complement strand
CTTTTATCACTAACCTTATAAAAAGAACGTGCAGGCTTACACTTCAATACCTTTGCATTAGCATACAAGCTTAATTTAACAACCATTGAAAAAAATACTAAAACAGCTGGAGTTGTTCCTGAAAAGTTCCCATTTTGACCGAGGCATCAGGCTTGGTTTTGGGATTGCATTGCCTTTTGGGTTGTTTTATTTGCTAGACATGGTGGAATATGCGCCCGGTTTTGTCGTAGGTACCTTTTTAAATGCCCCTGGCGATATTCCTGGTAGCGCAAAGCGCAAGGTAAACGCCATATTAATCAGCATTGTACTCACCATGTTGATTATGGGAATCATCTTGTTTACAAAACCTGTATTACTCCTCGTTGTTATTGCTCTTGCCGTTATCTCCTTTGCAACTTCTTTGTTATCTGTTTATGGATTTCGAGCTTCGCTGGTTTCCTTTTCGGGTTTGCTGGCTATGGTCATAGCGTTTGCAATCCAAAAAGAAACAGCAGAAGAAATATGGTTGCAAATAGGTTTAATGGGTACTGGTGGTCTTTGGTATCTTGTAGTGTCATACCTATTCGGAAAACTAGCACCTCAAAAAGACGAGAATCAACTGTTGTCAGACACGCTCATGCTTATAGGTTCCTACCTAAAATTGCGTGCAAAATTTCTCACCAACACTTCTAAAAGAGATAAACTACTCCAAAAGATTTTTGTACTTCAAAGCCAAATCAACGAGAAACAGGAAACACTGCGAGAAAGCTTATTTACGATGCGTAAACGCTCTGGGCGCTCACGCTATGAAGAGAAACAATTACTCATCTTCCTCTCCTCTATTCATATTTTTGAATTGATTGAGGCAACACATTTAGATTATGAGCTTATCGATAACATATTTGGCGACCGTAAGGAGTTTTTAAAGCCTGCCAAAGACCTTAATAAAATTATGGGTAAGCACCTCATACGGTTATCTGAGCTGTTAATTCAAAATGACAAAATTCCTAAAAGCAACGCGCTTCAAAAAGCGCTGACTGCTGCCGAGCAGTCCATTACAAATTATATAGCAGTCGTAAAACTACCCGAAGCTAGAGAAGGTGCGTTATTGCTAAAAAACCTGTATGACTACCAGGAACAATTACTTCAAGAAATTAAAGCGGTACGTCAGGCTATGGAAAATGTAAAAGAAGCGTCTACCGTTTCTTTAAAAAGGCAAGACTCTAGCAAGTTTTTAACATTGCAGGAATATCGCTTCAATGTTATTATCCAAAACCTAAGTCTCGATTCCAGAATGTTTAGACATTCCTTGCGACTCACCATTGCCATCGTTTTTGCGTACTTGTTGGGCATTGTGTTAGATATCCAGAACACCTACTGGATTCTCCTTACAATTGTAGTTATCATGCGTCCTAGTTATGGGCTTACAAAAGACCGTTCCAAAGACCGAATCATAGGTACACTCATAGGAGCAATTGTCGCTATAGGTATCGTACTGCTCACGCAAAACGAGATTGTTTATGGTATCATCGCGCTGGTATCCTTAGTACTTGCTTTTGCGTTGCTCCAGCAAAATTATAAGTCGGCAGCGGCGTTTATTACCATCAGTATCATTTTTGTGTACTCGTTCATAAATCCAGATGCCTTTGAGGTGATTCAATACCGCGTTATTGACACGGTGATAGGTGCCGTTATTGCAGTGGTGGCAAATTATCTATTGTTTCCAAGTTGGGAGGCAGACAATATTAAAGCCGTGCTAACTAATGCGCTAAGCACCAATAAAAAATACCTGCTGGCAACCCAA
>JANQTO010000526.1 GCA_030731685.1 Nonlabens sp. | reverse complement strand
CTTAAAGATGAAACACAAGTTATCGTTTTTGGAAAAGGATGCTGGTATGCACTCGGCGATATGGCAAAAAGTGGTGCGAGCGCGATAGGTGTAGACTGGACCTGTACAGCACGCAATGCACGATACCTTACTGGTGGAAATATTACGCTACAAGGAAACTTCGACCCAAGCAGGTTATTATCACCACCAGCAACCATTAAAAAAATGGTGAAACAAATGATTGATGAATTTGGAAAAGACAAATACATCGCAAACCTAGGTCATGGTATCCTGCCAAATATTCCTGTTCCTAATGCGCAAGCATTTGTAGACGCAGTAAAAGAATACTAGTTTTATGTTTAAGAATATTCTCAAAGGACTCAAGGCTTATAAAGACGGTTTAGAATTTATAGGAAAGTTGCGCTTATGGGAATTTTTCTTAGTTCCCATGGTAATCAGTTTTGTGCTTTTTGGAATTATTATTCTTACAGCTTGGGGACTTTCTGATAATCTGGGTGGTTACGTCGCTAGTATGTACCCGTTTGAATGGGGTTCTGGATTTGTAATTACTGTGAGCGAGATTGTCGCTTTTCTTTCTATTTTACTAGTAGGACTTGTACTTTTCAAACATCTCGTGCTCGCCTTTAGCGCGCCGTTTATGTCACCTGTATCAGAACGTATAGAAAAACACTTGTGTGAATGTGAAGGAATACAAAGTACCCATAGACAAACCACAAACATGGAGCAGCTTGCTCGTGGCTTGCGAGTAAATATGCGTAATCTTATTTATGAGTTTTGCATGGTGATACCGCTGACCTTGTTGAGTTTTATTCCCGTTGTAGGAATTGTTTTTGTGATTCTTTCCTTTTTCATACAAGCCTACTATGCAGGTTTTGGAAATATGGACTACACACTTGAACGTCATTTTAATTATAGAGATAGTGTCAATTACGTAAAAGCAAACCGCGGTATTGCGGTAGGTAATGGCCTGGTTTTTATGGGTATGCTTTTTATTCCTGTGATAGGAATTATTCTCGTGTTACCTTTTTCAGTAACCGCAGCCTCGCGCGTCACCCTAGAAAAACTCATTGCCGAAAATCGCCTGAATCATATTAAATTATCACCCAGCACTGACACCGTATTACTACCCTAATGAAAGAACCATTTTACAATTTCATAAGAACATTGCAAGACACCATTACCAAAAAACTAGAACAAGTTGACGGTAAAGCTCTTTTTAAAGAAGATGAGTGGACTCGTGAAGAAGGTGGTGGCGGTTTTTCCAGGGTTTTAGAAAATGGAAATGTATTTGAAAAAGGTGGCGTAAGCATAAGCGCCGTTCACGGCGCATTACCGCCAGCCATGCAAACCTATTTTAAGGTTGGTGACTTAGATTTTTACGCCACTGGTTTAAGTCTGGTCATTCACCCATTAAACCCTATGGTTCCGACGGTTCATGCAAATTTCAGGTATTTTGAAATGTACGATAAGGAAGGTACGGTTATGGACTCTTGGTTTGGTGGTGGTTTAGACCTAACCCCTTATTACCTTTTTGACGAAGATGCCACACACTTTCATACCGTTTGTAAAAGCGTTTGTGACCGTCACAAGGTTGCAAACTATGCCGATTTCAAACAAAAATGCGACACTTATTTTCACAATACCCATAGAGAAGAAGGTCGCGGTATAGGTGGCTTGTTTTATGATTATTGTAAAGCAACTCCAGAGTTTACCATGGAAGACTGGCTGGCATTTCAAATGGACATGGCAAGTCACTTTCTTGATGCTTACGTTCCTATTGTAGAAAAACGAAAGGATTTACCTTTTACAAATGCTCAGCGCGACTGGCAGGAAATACGCCGTGGTCGTTATGTGGAATTTAATCTTGTGCATGATAAGGGAACGCTCTTCGGCCTTAAGACTAACGGCCGTATAGAAAGTATTCTCATGAGTTTGCCACCACGTGTGCAATGGCGTTATGACCACCAGCCGGCTGCTGATAGTGAAGAGGCGAGGTTGCTTGAGGTTTTAAAAAATCCTGTGGACTGGATTTAAAAATAAAACTACTGGTCACTTGCAAACCACTGCGCATAGCTGGTCGCGGTTTCTCTTAAGGTGAGTGCAAATAGTTCAATGTGCTCTGGCAATCTTGCTTTAATTTTTTCGGCAAAATCTAGAATCATCATTTCGCTAGTAGGTTGATAATCGGCAAGTATAACTTCGTGCCCTCGGCTGGAAAGTTCTTTTGCCAGCTCCACATGTGGTGTATTCTTGTTGAAAACCGTAGCATGGTCATACGGGTCAACAATCTCTTCTTTTACGATGTTTTTGAGGTCGGTAAAATCTATTACCATACCGTGCTTGACATTATTCGGGTCATTTATAGGCGTGCCTATAACCGTTACAGACAGCTTGTAACTATGCCCGTGCACGTTGCGGCACTTACCATCGTAACCATAGAGTGCATGGCCGGTTTCAAAAGAAAATTCTTTGGTGATACGTACTTTTTTCATCGTCGGTTTTTATACTTACTTATCACGACCACTGCAACAACGGCAAGTCCCAGAATAAGATAAAGCCCAGGTCCACCTATAAATTTAATAAAATCCATGATTCATATTTTGTGCAAAGATATTGGAATTATTACGCTTTCGCGAAAGCGGAACAAAAACAAGCACCTTTTTACAACGCTTGCAACCTGCTTTGGAATTTAATTGCTAAAACAACCGCCCTACCGAGCATCCACAAAGTAAAAGCACCCCAAATCGCAAGTAACTCAAACTGAAAATAATCTAAAATGAGCAATGTAGGAACGAACACGAGTAACGTAAGTGCAAATAGAAGGTTACGCAAATATGCAGCCTCACCCCAACCTTTAAAAATGCCGTCATACACAAAAGCGACTGCATTTATGGGCTGCATGACTAGAACTAGCCAAAAACTACCCATAAACAACCCCAAAATCGCAGGGTCCTTTGTAAACTGATTTCCTATAAACATATAGCCACAAAAACAAATAACAGATAGCGCAGTCGCAACGCCCACGCCATAAATGACCGTTTTTTTACCCAGATATCGCAAGGCAACAACATCTTTGCTACCCAGCAACCTGCCACCGATGGCATTTCCAGCATTTGCAAAACCATCTACAAAAAACGAAAAGAACAACCATATGTTCATAAGAATCGCATGGGTCGCACCAGCAGTTTTGCCATAACCGCTCGCAAAACGATAGGATAGAAAAATAGCTGCGTTAATAGCAAGTGTGCGCAGGAAAAAGTTCGTAGTTAAACGCACATGATAGATAAGCAAAGCGTGAGGTTTTAATTGTAGCGCACCTAAACGTACGGCTGTATGCTTATAAAGGTAATAGAGCGCAATTGCGAGCATCACGAGTTGGGCAATAAGGCTCGCGTAAGCTGCGCCCATAACACCCATCGCCGGAACTATATTTTGCACACCATATATTAAAACGTAGTCGAGCGCAATGTTTACCAGTGCACCACTCAAACTAGCTATCATAGCCCAAGAGGTATTTTGAAGCCCTCTAAAAATACCGAAAATAGCAAATGTACTTAGCGTTAAAGGAAATCCTAATGCTCGAACCTGATAGTAAGAAACGGACAGTTCCAATACAAGATTGTGCGCATTATAAAGCGTAAAAATATGGTAAGCTAGTGGCGCAGTAATGAGGTAGATAAGCAGTCCTAAAGCTACATTGAGCCAAATAGCTTGCGGCAACAAGGACTCAATAGATGCTAGTTTTTGCGAACCCAATGCGTTTGAAACAATACTGGAAATGGATGTTTTGGTCTGGGCTAGTGTCCATATAATCGCACTTAAAAAGGACCCTACAAGACCCACAGCCAGTAATGAAGCAGCTGCATCTTGTTTGATATTTCCTATAAAAGCAACATCTGTTAGGCTTATGAGCGGCTCTGCTATTCCAGCGATAATAGCTGGTATGGCTAATTTTAAAATCGTTTTTGAAGTTATAGAAACAGGTGCACTCACCACCCAAAAATAATCATTGTTATTGCAATGGCGGGCATTATGCTATGCGGTTTTATACTATATTTGCGAGTCAAAAATTTTGGGGGATTAGCTCATTTGGCTAGAGCGCTTGCCTGGCAGGCAAGAGGTGACCGGTTCGAATCCGGTATTCTCCACAACCACAAATTACTTTTATCAAAAAATCCATACAAGCTAGCTTGTATGGATTTTTTACTTTCTCAATGTTTAGAACTTCTTAGAGGTCTAATCGATAAATTAAATCTAGTCCAAAGAATACGCTGCTATCAAACTCAGCATTCAATCTGTTACGAGCGTCACCATCTAACTGAAACGTTAGTACCTGTGCTCCTACTTTATCACCTTGTGCATACAAACCATAGTCTGTAGTATCAAGACCTGCTTTTAATCTCAATATTAAAGAATTGTCTAGGAAACCGTAAGATGTGAAAAGCGCAAAACGTATAGATTCTTCCTGCACATAAAAATTTGAATTAGTTGCAGATAAGTTGTACGATTTGATAGACGTGAGAAGATTTGCTCCTACGCTTAATTTATCTGTTAATTCGTAATTAATGTCTGCACGTATAGGTAGTACAGCGTTAATGGTAAACTTATTACTATCTGACTTGTACCATAATCCAACGATAGGTGTAATGGTTGTACCAAAGTTTTCACTAGAGACGTACGTACCGAATTTTAATCCGTAACGACTGGTATATTTTTTCTCCAATAAAGCTATAGCACCTAATTGGAAATCGTCACTGCGAAGACCATCACCACCAAAGTCCGATGCAAACTTAGGAAGCACCACATAGGTTCCTGTCCATCCATTACTGTGCGTTTGCTTGATACCGGCTGTTAATCTGGTCATGATTAGATTTGTTCTGTCTTCTTCAATACCAGAGACAACTGGAGCTAGATTGTTAAGACCTAGTCTTGTATTTTCATACGTAAAACCACCTACAAAAACGGTATTTGCAGATATAGGCAAAGGATACGCAAGGTCAACGATGGTGTTACTAACATCAGTTTCGTTTGTGTTCTCAAGATTTCCTAATGATGTTCTACCGTGTGAGATTTTAAGGGCATCAAGATAATTCTGAGCGTGAACTGCTGTTGCAGACAATAAAGCAATAAGGCAAATAACTATTTTTTTCATAAAGTGGTTGTGTTTATAATTAAGGTCAATGTAGTTCAATATGTAAAAATACGCGCTAGTTTCATTACAATAAGCAATAAAGCTACTAAAAAACTAATATTTTGTTAAAAAATCCATGTTTAAATTACATAGCTACTTATGAAAGCACATTTTGAATGAAATTTAAAGAGCATTGCACAACTGTTTGCATAGCTTCAGGAAATTGGTTTTTGTCATAAGGATGATAAGCTCCAAAAACATGATTTGCTTCTCGTATAATTAACAGTTGTGCATCAGCAGCGGCCTCTTTTAAATCAAAAGCTTCTTCTACATTCACTGCATTATCGTCATCACCATGGATAATTAGAAAAGGTACCTGAACGCTACTGGCAGCTTTTAGTATATCGAGACTATCCCGATTTGCTATGAAATCTTCGTAAAACTGATAGTATAATGGCATTTGTTGTTTTGTCCTACCGTTCTCCACAAACATAACTCCTTTCTCTTTCCAAGCTATCAAATCCTCACCTTGAGGAAATCTACGTTCATAGTTTGTGACACCGGCGAGTGTTATCAATCCCTTTACACGTTCATCACTTGCGGTTACAATAGTGGTAATGCCGCCAGCTCGCGAGTGGCCCATGAGAAAAATATTTGACTTATCAAGAGGTAAATGGGTTGCGCTTATCCAATCTATCATAAGTTTTGTGTCATGAACTTCATAGCTGTAATTGTTGCTGCCGAACGCTTCTAAATCTGGGAAATCTGTGGGTTCCTGCAAAGTACCGCCATTGTGGGAATAATTGAATTTTACGCAAGCCACGCCTGCCTTTGCAAACGTTGTTGCCATGAGATGCCATGCACCCCAATCCTTAAATCCCTTATAACCATGGCAAAATAGTAATACTGGAGCGACTGTCTCTTTGTTTGGCATTACAACATCGTAAACGATAGGTCGTTCATTAGACCCCGGTATCACTTGATTTAATAATTCCTTTATCATCTTAAACCTCTTTTTCTAGTAATGGAATTTCTGGATTGTAAAGTTCTCTTATCAGGTCACTAAGCTGTATTTCAAACGTTGCAAGTATCTCTGGAGTTATCACTTGCTTGATGTTTCTTCCTGATACTTTGTGAGCAAAAGAAATGAAACCGCTAGAAAAATCCTTAAAACTTATAATACCTGCACTAAGCTCTGGAGTTGGCTTCAACTGATTATACATAAACGCATACATTAAAACCTGAAATGCTTTGGATTTATCGTAATCAGTAATAAGATTGCTATAATCGTCTGGGTCTAGGGTAAGATTCTTTTGTACTGTACTACCCGTTTTGTAATCTATAATGCGCAATTCTCCATTAATAGCATCTATTCTGTCTACGTTACCTACAAAATTAATTTCACCTAATGGAGCGATTGCTAGCGACCCTTTAAGTTCTAGCTCTGTGTGCCAAACTATGAGTTCGTGGCCATCTTTTACTAGGTCAATATCTGCCTGAATCATTTTATAAACGTAATGTCCTGAAACCTCATAGATAATTTTGTTCTTACCCACTGGCGAGGTAACTGATTTATAAATATCTCGATAGGCGGCTTCTAGTAATTTTGGAACACTTGCTTTTATTTGTTTTAGTATTGCTAGTGTGAGCGGCTCTTTACAATAAGGATTATAAGCTTTATCTAGCGTTTCATGAATAATAGAGCCCATAGTATTAAGTGCGATGTTCTCTTCTACTTCTTGTTGTTCTTGAATACGCATAATCTTATTCTCAAAAAACTGGATAGGATTGCGAACGTAGGAAGTAAGCGCACTTGGGCTGAAGCCCTTTTTGTTTATCGCATCAAGACGTTTGAAATAAGCGTCTGTTTTTTTAATAGAAAGTGGCGTTGCGTTGACAGCACTTGTGGAAGTGATAAATTGGGTCGTTGTAATGGTATGATTAGGCAGCGACTCTGCTTGTATTTGCATGAGAAATCTACTGCGCTCTCCACCGCCTAGTGTGTCCGGCTCAGAGTTATAGATGAACGTAGCGATGTCACATCTATGCAATAATCGGTAAAAGTGGTATGCATATACACTATCCTTATCGCTATAAGTGGGCATGTTATATTTAATCTTCATGTCATAAGGAACGTAGGAATTTGCTGTTTTACCTGCTGGCAAAACACCTTCATTGACACTCAACATGATAATATTTTTAAACTCCAGCGCACGGGTCTCTAAAAGCCCCATTACCTGCAGCCCGCGGACTGGTTCACCTATAAAATCCATTTTTTTAAGCGGTATTAATTGCCTGTATAAAAAATGTAGTGTCGCGAGTTCTTTCAGTTCGGGTGTATCTTTCTGTATAGCAGTTAACTCATTAAAAAGCTCTGTAATGCCCAGTAATTGCTCTAGTTCCAGACTTGCGTTTTTACTTGTTAAAATAGGAAGCAAGTCATTCAAAAAACTGCTCACTAGCGAGAGCAAAGCGAGATTATCGTTGATTGGTTTTAACAAAGAGTCTAAGTGACCTGTTGGTTCATTAAATATAGAAGCGTCATTAATATAAACAGTATTAGATTGATGAATCTCTTGAATATACTTTTGTGTATCGTGCGTAAGTAGTTGCATAAAAGGTGATTCCAAAACCCTGATTAAGTTCTTGAAATAATAACCACTCTCGCTAGCTTGCATGTGTAATTTGAAAATATCATTTATAAAACTGGCCATGGGCGTTTTATCTAACGAAAGCCCCATAGTCACGTTTATACGATTAACTTCTTTTGGAATTGCATGGAGTACAGGTAACAATAAAGCCTCGTCTGCTAGAACAATGGCAGTTTGCTCTAATTCTTCTAATGGTAATCTATTTAAAGCCTGCGCCATGGCTTGAGTCATCCCTAAGTTGCCAGTAGCGCCTTGTATTGCAATTTGCTTAGGTGCTTTATAGTCATTGTTGACAAACAATGGCTTGTTCTTCTCAAATGCCTTCCATGTCTCCATGTATTGTCTAAGAAACTTACCGGCTTCATGGTATGTGGAGTTTATAAAATGCTCATCTGTATCCCAATATATGTGGGCTATGCCATCACTCAGATATGATTGGATAATATTAGATTCCGCAGTGTTGGTTGCATTGAGGCCTAAAAATATAACAGGTGTTTTTGATGAGTACAGTGATTTTTGAGATTCCGCTTTCGCGAAAGCGTCTCTGTAGACCATACCCTGATAGCCTACACCTTCCTTACGGCAAACTTCCCGCAGTGCGTTGTAATATAAATGCAGCTTCTTCCAAAAACGTAGGTATTTAGAAACGATTTGTGTAGGATTGTGCTCCAGTGACCAGTGATTGCTGTCCAGTTCTTTTACATTACCCAGATAAGAGAAAAACGACTCTGGCTCTACGAGATAACGGTCTATCTCGTTAAAATCTGCTAGGATTGTAATTGCCCAACCTAAAAACTCATCATAACTATCATGATTTTGCTTTTCAACTTTAAGATAAGCTTGGTAAAATAGTGGTAAAATTTCTAAATCTGGCAGTATGCGCATTCCCGATAAATGAGCTACAAAATCTTCTATACTATGGATTACAGGAGAGAACGAGGGTTTATCTAGGCGTTTTGCTATGGCACTATTCAAAAATAATCGGACCCTTCTGGAG
>JANQTO010000525.1 GCA_030731685.1 Nonlabens sp. | reverse complement strand
CAACATACGAAGTATTTAAAGGGCAGTTAGAACGTTACCCAGAATTGGGAACAGATATGAAAGCCATTGCCGATTTTTCTGCGTATCGCAAACCCGTAGATTTTGCGGGTATGCTAGCCTTTAATGAGTATGGTGAAGAGTGTTTCAATTTTGGCAAGCATAAGGGTAAACGCATAGAAGATGTTTTTGAAAAAGAGCCAGGTTATTACAGCTGGATTCAAAATGCAGATTTCCCGTTATATACTAAAAAGGTGCTTACCGCAATAAAGTTGCGCGGGCTAAGTACAAAATAGGAAATTCTTATATAGCTTTAAGTTACAATAATAACGGCTCTATTCGGGCAGTTATTTGTTTGCTGTATAGTTTTGTATTGTTTGATAATTACTGCTATTAACTGAATAAAAGTAAGTTGCAATTATTTTTTTGATTGTTGTAGGTATGATGTTGTGTTTCTTTTGAGTACATTTGAGATATGCATAAATTTATTTCAATCGTTTTCGTTTTCCTTTTTGCAGCTAACCATTCAGTAGCTCAAGAATTACCACCTATAATCAATTATGCTACAAATGATTATCTGGCGGGAAATCAAAACTGGAATATCGCGCAGGGAGACAAAAACATTATCTACGTTGCAAACAATAATGGTTTACTTCAATACAACGGCGCCCAATGGAAATTATACCCTACGCCTAATGGCAGCATTGTACGCTCTGTTAAATGTGTTGCTAACCGAGTTTACACGGGTTTTTACATGGACTTTGGATACTGGGAACCAGATGCAAAAGGTATACTGAACTATACATCTATCGTAAAGGAATCTGGATTAAATGTTCAAGAGGACGAGCAGTTTTGGGAGATTTTTGTAGAGGATGGCTATGTGCTTTTTCAATCACTCAACGGCGTTTATTCGTATGATTTGAAGTCTAAGAAGTTAAAATCAATTGTGAAGGATGCTCAAATCACTAAGTTGTTCAAGGTAGGTGAACGTTTCTTTTTTCAAGATTTGAATTATGGGTTGTATGAGATTAAAAGCGGGAAAGCGCAACGTATAGCACAAAGCCTTTTTTTTCAGGAAAAGCTTATAATCAAAATGTTCAAGGTACAATCTGAAATTCTTTTCATTACTAATGAAAATGAGATTTATAAGTTCGTTGATGATAACCAGGTTCTTGTCGCTACAAATCAATTTAAAGAAGGTACTCGTGTGTACAGCGCATTGCTTTTAAAAGATGGTTCTCTCATGGTAGGTACTATATCGCATGGAGTTGTCAACCTTGCCCTGAACGGAAAGGTGAATTACTATATAGATGCATCCACAGGGTTAGCAAACAATACTGCCCTTTCCATTTTTGAAGATGCGGACAGTAATTTATGGATAGGTTTAGACAATGGGCTAAGTTGTTTAAATGCAGAGTCACCATTCAAAACCTTCATAGATCGAAATGGAAAGTTAGGAACAGTATATGCCTCACTATACGATGACGGTTTGTTGTACCTCGGGACTAATCAAGGGCTGTTTGTAAAGAGTAGGAATGAACAGGAGTTTAGCATTATTAAATCTACTCAAGGACAAGTCTGGTCTTTGAAGAAAATAGGCAACACCATATTTTGTGGACATAACGATGGTACCTTTGCTGTAAAGGGCAGAAATGCCACATACATCTCAAAAATGATGGGTGTCTGGGATTTGCAGGCGCTCCCTGGTAGAGACGATTTGATTATCCAAGGTTCCTATTCAGGGCTGCACATTCTTGAGCGTAAAAATGACGCATGGCTAGTCCGAAACAAGTTGAAAGGATTTGACATCAGTTCTAAGGACTTTGCTGTAGACGGTTCTACTATCTATGTTAGTCACGAGTATAAAGGCGTTTTCAAAATACAAACAGAGGCTGATTATACTTCGATTAAAAAGGTTTCTCTTATTAAGGAACTTGGAAAGGGCATTACTTCTGATTTGTTAAAGAACGCCGGAGATATAGTATATGCCAATCATGACGGTATATTCATAAAAAAGCAAGGCACCGCCGACTTCAAAAGGAATGAACTATTATCGGGTGTTTACAATGATGGTTATACCTCAAGCACGCTTATTAATGATCAGGAAGGAGGTTTTTGGATTTTCACAGAAAATCACTTGAATAAAGTAAGTAAACAACCTATTAATGATGAATATTCTTTAGAGTCCATTCCCTTAGCAAAATATGTCAGAAATGAGAAAAGGGGTTACGAAAACCTTAGTTTTTTTGAAGGCAATAAGTATTTATTAGGTTCTGCTTATGGATACATGATTGTTGACGTTAAGAATAAACGGCGTAGTTCTCATGAAGTTTTCATTAATCAGATAAGCCATAATAGTGATGGTAAAGAGATTCTTCACGAGCTCTCAAAACCAGTATCGTTAAGTCATGAAACCAATAATCTAAATATTTTTTTTAATACTCCCGTGTACGAAGGTTTCCATACGGTATTTTATAGATATCGATTAAATCGCAACACGCCATGGAGTCCTTGGAGTACATCTACAGTTGTAAACTTCAAAAATTTAGATTATGACACATACGATTTTGAGGTGCAGTCTATGGTTAATTCCATAGTGTCAACAAACACGGATACTTTAAAAATTGATATTGATAAGCCATTTTACTTATCAAATCTTGCTATCGTTCTCTATGTATTAATGAGTTTTTTACTGCTAGCTGGCATTAATAAAGCAAATACTTTATATTATAAAAAACAGCGGGAAGATGCTTACGATAAGCAACAGAGGGAACTAGAATTGCAAAATTTAGAGAACGAAAAGGATTTAATAAATCTCCGTAATGAGAAATTAAAAATGGACATTGAAGCTCGTAATAGAGAGTTAGCCGTTTCTGCGATGTCCATGATTAAAAAGAATGAAACGTTAAGCGAGATTAAAGTAGAATTAGAAAAGTCTCAAAACACCACACAGTTGAAATCAGTTAAAAAACTGGTAGATGATAATCTTAGTAATAAAGAGGACTGGGTGACTTTTGAAAAAGCATTTAATAATGCAGATAAAGATTTCTTTAAGAAAATCAAAGAATTACATCCTTCTCTTACCTCAGGTGACTTGAGGCTGTGCGTTTACTTAAGACTCAATTTATCATCTAAAGAAATAGCCCCACTACTTAATATTTCACCTAGAAGTGTGGAGATAAAACGATATCGTTTGCGAAAGAAATTAGGTTTGTCAAGGGACGATAGTCTAACAAGTTATAGTGTTGAAGTGTAGCAAACCTATATTTATTCTTAAAAAACCATACAAAGCCACAACATTCGGTCAATTTGATGTTGTTTTATTACTGAAATTTAAATGTTAAAATGTTCATTTTCAGTTTAATGAGTTTTAATTTTATATCTTGAGTCTGAAATGTAGCTTTTTATTAGTGTTGTATGTTTTTTGTAGGGGCTTATATTTTTCAATCCACGCCACATCAACATACTTTTAGCAGAACTTTAAATGAACTACACCGTTGTAGTGATTTTTAACCTAACCGAATTTCTTAAATATCAAAACAGAGTTACATGAAGAACATTTATTTTAGTCTTATTCTACTTCTTTCGGGATGTTATGCGCTCGCACAAAATGCAGGTATAGTTGTTAAAAGTAATGAAAGTGGTCACACTTTGCTAGTAGAAGGCAAGCCTTTCATGATAAACGGTATGAACTGGGATTATGTTCCTATAGGCACTAATTATTCTTACAGTTTATGGAATCAACCTGATGATTTTATACGAGCAGCGCTAGATTCTGAAATGGGTTTGCTCAAGAATATGGGTGTTAATACGATACGTGTTTACACTGGAATGCAACCTAAATGGATTCAGTATATCTATGAGACTCACGGAATTCACACCATGCTCAATCACTCATTTGGGCGTTATGGACTTACCATTAACGGCGCTTGGGTTCCTGTGACAGATTACAGAGATCCAGCTACACAGCAAATTCTTCTTAAAGAAGTTATTGATATGACTAACGAGTATAAAGGCACTCCTGGACTACTCATGTTTATGTTGGGTAATGAAAATAATTATGGACTATTCTGGGCCGGTGCTGAAACAGAAGATTTTCCAGACGAAGAAGAGCAGCGTCGTGAGGTTGGAGAGAAACGTGGTAGACCCATGTACCAGTTGATGAATGAAGCTGTTCTTAAGATGAAATCTTTAGATGACAAGCATCCAGTTGCCATATGTAATGGTGATTTACTCTTTTTAGATATTATTGCTGAAGAGTGTAAAGACATTGATATTCTGGCTACTAATATGTATAGAGGAGCTTCTTTTACAGATGCCTTTGACCAAGTCAAAGAAAAATTTGATAAGCCACTTATGTTCTCTGAATTCGGTTCTGACGCATTTAATGCAATCAATAACGCAGAGGATCAAAAAATGCAAGCTTATTATATGGTCAACAACTGGAAGGACATTTACGAAAATGCAGCTGGATTAGGTAAAGCTGGTAATTCTATTGGAGGTTTTACATTTCAATTTAGTGATGGTTGGTGGAAATTTGGTCAGACAAAAAATTTAGATGTTCATGATACAAACGCTTCTTGGTCTAATGGCGGTTACGCTTTAGACTTAGCGCCAGGAGAGAATAACATGAATGAAGAGTGGTTTGGTATCTGTGCAAAAGGACCTACAAATGCCAGAGGTTTATACGATTTGTATCCAAGAGCGGCATATTATGCCTTGAAGGAAGCCCACCAGTTAAATCCTTATGCTGCTGGTGTTACATCACAATCAGTGTCAACGTATTTTGAAAATATTCAGATAATGGATGCGGTTTTGAGAGCGCGCGGTGATAAAGCAGCACTGGGCGGTGGCAGCAGTGATAAAATTAGAATTAGTAATTTGAGAGCAGAGTTCTCAACGTTTTCTACAGGAGGAACTTTATTAACTACGCCTGATACAGCAGACCCAGATAATATCGTATACCCTAATCAATTGGGTTTCGACCGTTTAGAATCTTATTTTGTAGGTATTGAAGGCAATCCTTCCGGAAATATGCGTGCTGAGGTTAATTTCAATATTCTCGGAAATGTGGCATTAAATCCTATTAACGAAATTTTTTATGAAAATAGAGGTAGACCGCAACAAGTGGACACGCCAGATGGAGTTGTTACACTGAACGATATAAATCGAATTCAAGTGTACAACGCTTCTTATGAATGGAACGCTAAGGACTTTGATTTACGTGGATTTTACAGAACAGGACATTACCACTGGGGTTATGAAGGGGACTTCTTCGGTCTATACCCAGAAACAAATTATGGACCTAATTTAGATATTTATAATGGAGAGACACTTGGTTTTGAGGTTGACGGTAAACGAGGCCTCAAAGGACTAAAGGCTGCTTTTGGACCACAAATTTGGTGGGGTGCAAATCCTACAGCATTACTCAAGTATACCCGTAATATTAAAAACTACACGGTAACGGGTATTTATCATCGTGATCTTGAAACTAATATTCAACTTGACGAAAATGGCGTACGTATTTTAGATGCTAATCAATTGCGCAGCGGTATTATACCGCCGTTTCCCACAGAGCGTGCAACCATAGCGGTTGAAAGAAGTTTTGGGAAATTTGGACTTATGGTAGGCGGTATTTGGGGTGGTAGTCCTTTAAACGGCACATCCTTCCAAGTTGCTGAAGGCACCCCTGGAAATTACACGATATTTGAAGATAAGATTAATTCAAATGACAACTGGGGTGGAAAAGCAAAGATAACGTACCAAGAAGGTGCTTTAAACGCTTACGCACAAGGAGCAATGATGGGCTTAGTAGCTGGTGGCGGAGCTGACGCTACGAGAACGTTTACCGGATGGCGTTTGAAGGATAGCGGTAGTAGCAATCAGTCTAATGTTTTAGCAGGTTTCACGTATACTACAGGAAATCTTCAAATTGCTCCCAACTTCATGTGGAGAAAACCATTAGTTGAAGCGATGCCCAACGACGTAACAGCTCCAGGTAGACTTAGAAATGCCATTGATGATCCATTTGTGGTGCGTGATGGTAATCGTGAGACAACTGCAGGAGAAATTTTATTGACCTGGGACCCTACACCAGGGACATGGATGTACGAATGGGATAACGATAGAGCTGAAGACGCAAAGTTTGCCGTGAGTGCCGGGTTTGTTTATCGTCATTTACCTACTACACAAGATGGTGCCATCGGTTTTCAGGCAGATCGTACCTTCTTGAGATTTGCGAACTCAGCACCTGCCATAGATTTGTATGAGGCGCACGCTAGAATAGTTTCAAAATTGAATCCAGATTTAGGAATTATAGGGAATTTTTACTACGGAAATGGCCAAGGCAATGGCGACAGCACTAGAGAAATCAAACGTTTTGGTGGGGATTTGAGAGCCATTTATAAAAGCGTGAAAGTAATCGGAGAAGTTAAACTTAACGACTGGGGTCCTTTTGATTATCACAGAGACTTCAACTTAACATATCCTGCGCAACTCATGTTAGATGTTTCAACCACAGTAGGAAAACCAGATTGGTTCATATTGCCTAGCACTACTGTAGGTATAAGAGGTATCTATAGAACGCTCAACGAATTTTCTCCGCGATATAGCCCTAATGTGGCATTACCTTTTGCAAACCAACCAATAATAAGTCCTGTTGGTTTCCCCAATGGTACCGAATGGGAGATTAGAACGTACGTACATATTAATATTGGAAAATAAAAATAGAAATAATGGAAACTAGAAAATTTGAGATTTTTAAAATTTCGCTTCTGTTCCTTTCCCTTTTTGCAATCACCTTGAGTTGTGAGAGAGATGTGTCAGATGATGCAGTACTGGCGTCTTTTTCAAAGCAAGGAGAAGTTTTCACCGATAACTTTGTGGACATGGGAAGCGATTTTTACTTACCCTTTGCAGACTCTAAGCTGGATGCTTTTTCAGTAGATACTGAAGAAGGGTTTGAAAGCGATGCGTCTATCAGAATAAATGTACCTAATGCTAGCAATCCAACTGGTAACTATGCTGGTGCGATTTTGCGTGTAGATGGCGCTGGTAGAGATTTGTCAGGATTTGATGCGGTTACATTTTACGCTAAAGCGTCTCAAGGCGTAAGTGTTGATGCGTTTGGTTTTGGTCAAGATTTTTTGGAAAACAAATATTTGGCTACTGTAAACAACGTAAGTATCGAAACGGGATGGACTAAGTACATAATTCCTATTCCCGACCCATCTAAGCTTACACAAGAGCGCGGTGTTTTTTGGTATGCCATGGGAACTCAGGCTACTGGAGGTCTAGGCTACACCGTCTGGCTAGATGAGATTAGGTTTGAAAAATTAGGTACAATAGCACAACCAAGACCTGTCATTTTGAACAATCAAAATCTTGTTCAACAATCATTCACGGGTTCTACGATACCACTTTCAGGATTAACACAAACATACAACTTAGCAACTGGTAGTGATGTCACTGTAATTGCTGCGCCTTCATACTTTGATTTTATTTCCTCAGACCCAGGTGTTGCAACAGTGAGTCCTTTGGGCGTAGTTTCAATAGTGGGCTCAGGAACATCAGTAATTACGGGAAGTATTAACGGAGTAGATGCAAGTGGTTCGTTAACGGTGTCATCTACAGGCAGCCTGCCAGTAGCTCCTGTGCCCACAAGACCACAGTCTCTGGTGAAATCCATATTTAGCGACGCTTACATTGATGAAACCACAAGTAATTTCTCACCTGGTTTTGGTGGCTCCACAACCCAGACTTCGGTAACATCTTCTAGTAATGATGAGGTATTAATTTACACAAATAACAACTTTACAGGAATTATTTTTGACAACACAGTTGATGCGACAGCACTATCATTTATGCACGTGGATGTTTATGTACAGCAACCAGGAGCTCAAATTAGAATGGATGTAAGAGATATAGGTGCTGATGGTGTAATAAGTTCAGATAACAATGGATTTCCTACTGGTGATGACAGGGAAATAAGATTTAATACGTCTACATTAGCCCCTGGCGTTTGGACATCATTTGATATACCACTTACGGGCAACATCGCAACACAAAAGAATAATCTAGGTGCCATTATTCTAGTGGGCGGTCCTAATTTCATTTTAGACAACATTTATTTCTATGGTGCGCCTGTTGCGCCTATAGCTCCTACAGTTGCTGCTCCTAACCCTACAAGACCGGCTGCTAACGTTATTTCGTTGTTTAGTAATGCCTACACAAATGTAACAGTTGATACTTTCAGAACACCTTGGTCTTCTGCTACATTGCAAGATGTTACCGTCGCAGGTAATGACACAAAATTATACACTAATTTAGATTTTGTAGGTATAGAAACGGTTGCAAGTCAGGTAAATGCATCGGCTATGACGCACTTGCATATTGATATTTGGTCTCCAGATTTCACTTCATTTTCGGTAAAACTGGTTGATTTTGGGCCTAATGGAGTTTTTGCTGGTGGAGACGACAGCGAGCATCAAATTGATTTTACCGCACCAGTTCGAGGGTCCTGGATATCTTATGACATACCGCTCTCAAATTTTACAGGGCTTACCGCAAGGTCAAACTTAGCACAATACATTTTGGTCGCGCAGCCCTCTGGCAGTGCAAGGGTTTACATGGATAATATGTATTTCTATAATTAAGGCACAGTGGTAATTTTTCAAAAATTTCAAATCATGAACATGTTAAATAAAAACACATACACTAAAATAGCTAGACGCTCTGGACTTCTAATCGTGGGTCTTGCATTAACAATAAGCTGTAATCCAGACGATAAACAGGAAGTAGTCACCTTAAAAAACCTTG
>JANQTO010000524.1 GCA_030731685.1 Nonlabens sp. | reverse complement strand
TTAGGGTCTAAGTCAAAGAATGTTTTAAAACCGTCCGTCTTATTATTAAGGTCTTCCATTTCAAAAAACGGATTGCTCGTTGTGCCCATAGGATGGTTTCCTCCAGCACCATTAATGAGTATATCTACCTTACCGTAAGCATCATTAACCTCTTTTTTTGCAAGCTCTAAGGAATCTTTTTCAAGAACGTTTGCAGCTACTCCTAAGGCATTACCACCAGCATCGTTTATTTCTTTTGCAACAGCGTCTGCCGCTTCTTTGCGTAAATCTAAAACAGCGATATGATGTCCTTGTTTTGCGAGTGCTACTGCAAGTGTGCTACATAAAACACCACCTGCACCAGTTAGAACTATTGTTTTTGGCATGAAAAGGTTTTTAAAAATTGGTTACATTTACAAATTGGTTGACCAAATATGAGAAATTCTAACCGATAACCTTGTAGTAAAGTAGAGTAAATTATAAAGAAGTCGACACTTCAAACTTAATTAACTGATAAACAGATGTTTAATTCTCGTTAAAGTTTTATCTAATTCTTAACTGTTACCAAGCTACTGGCTGATAATAGGATAATGCCGATTTCAAATAGTAATGAGAATATCCCAATAAAAAAATAATGAACAAACTGCTTACTGCCATAACATACACACTACTAACCTCTTGTGCAGCACAACAAGTTCCCGAAATATTGAGCAATAAGAAAATTGCCGCAAAACATTACCTACCAGATTTTAGCTATGCAGGTTACCAAAACGGTGAAAAGGAAATTCCTAAAGAATCTCAAACAACAATTCTTGCCAGCGATTATGGCGTCATAGCAAACGACGAATTGGATGACACCGTAGCGCTGAAAAAAGCAATTAAAGCAGCCATGGCGGTAACGGGAAGCGTAACACTGCAATTGCCCGCAGGACGTTTGATATTGAGCGATATCATTTACATAGAGCGCAGTAATTTTATCTTAAGAGGCGCAGGCTCTGATAAAAATGGCACCGAACTCTATTTTCCAAGACCTCTTATGTATGCTCCCGACCCAGAAGGCCTGCAGGAACTGCGTGAGTATCTTGTGGAATTTGACAAACGTCAACGCGAAAAGCAAAACAATATAGACCTACCATTCTCTCAGTATGCCTGGAGTGGTGGCTACATATGGACGCAAGTTCCTGGTGAGCGTGTCAAGTCTTACCTTCAAAAATATGAGCAACCTTATGATGTACAAGCTACAGTTGCTAGTGGCCTACGTGGTACAAAAACAGTAACCTTAATAAAAAACAATACCCTAAAAGTAGGCGATGTGGTTGAGTTGCAATTATTCAACAAAACAGGCGAAAACAGCAAGCTCATCACCGAACTTTATAAAGGAACCGATGTAAACGTAGGTTCACATCACTGGATGTTTCCAGACTTGCCTATCGTCAGACAACAAGTAGAAATAGTATCTATAAATGGCAACAAGGTAACGCTGAGTACACCACTTACTATTGACATAGAAGCTGCGTACAAAGCTCAACTTGTGACATGGAATTACTTAGCACAGGTAGGGATTGAGCATCTTTCCATTAATTTTCCTGATGCTCCTTATGTGGCGCATCACGTGGAGCAAGGTTTTAATGGTATCAATCTTACTAGACTTTATAACAGTTGGGTACAGGATGTGGTTATCAATAATGCAGACAGTGGTATTCTTACTGAGGAAATTGCAAATGTGACCATACGCGACATTAAAACTACCGGAACTCATAAAGCACATTATACGGTTGCGATGGCAGGTGTTCACAATGTCCTTGTGGAGCGCTTAGAAGTTCATAA
>JANQTO010000523.1:1372-8872 GCA_030731685.1 Nonlabens sp. | reverse complement strand
GTGCTATAGGGATTTCAAAATTAACAGACGGTGCCTTTGACATAAGCTACGCGTCCATGGATAAGATTTGGGTTTATGACGGTAGCATGAAAGAAATGCCCAGTGATGAGGCTATTCAAGAATCTGTCGCTAAAGTAGGATATCAAAATATCATCCTCAACAAGGAACAAAGCACCGTATTTTTAAGGCTGGCCGGTATGAAAATAGGTTTTGGAGCCATAGGTAAAGGATATGCGGCCGACATGGCAAAGAAACTACTTATGGAACGAGGCGTACCATCGGGTATCATAAATGCATCTGGCGATATGAATACTTGGGGCAAGCAACCTAACGGCGAGGAGTGGAAGGTGGCGATTACAAATCCGCTAGACAAAGCAAAATCATACGGTTTATTGCCCATTTCAAACGGCGCGGTAGTAACATCAGGTAACTACGAGAAATTTGTAGAATTTAACGGTGAGCGATACACGCATATTATAGACCCGAGAACGGGTATTCCAGCAACTGGTTTATTAAGCGTAACCGTTTTTGCTCCTCAGGCAGAGCTGGCCGACGCGCTCGCAACCTCCGTTTTTGTCATGGGCAAAGATGTTGGTCTCAACCGCATTAACCAGCTGCCTAAAATAGAATGCATCATTATAGATGCACAAGGACAAGTTTTTACCTCTAATAACATTGCAATTCAGAAATTATGATAAAGCGCATCTTATTACTATGCATATTACTCTCGAGTGTTACCTCGTGCGTCGTTGTAAAAGAGTACCAAAAAGTAAACATTAACGACCCAGATATGGCTTTAAATGATAAAAAAGTGGACCGCAATATATCCACTGCACATTCTTATCGCGAGGCTGCTGCTGGTGCAAACGGTGGTAAAACAGGCGGTGGTTGTGGCTGTAATTAATCGGGGCAATACCGTGTTTTGAAATAAAACGCGGTACCGCGCTATCACTACTCACTTTCTATTGCGCGCCACAGCGCAATAGAAGAGTTCAAACAGGCCGTTCTATCGCTTGGCCATGACAACACAACTTATGAATAAGTACCTTATTATTATAACTCTTTTTTTAGCTAGCTTACCAGCAATGTCACAAGACACGCTTACTGCAGATGCTCAAGTTTATAAAAAGCGTGTGCTAGAAACCGTAGAAATAGATTTTCTATCCAGTTATTATGCCCAAAACGGTGATAATGCAGCCGTTACAGGCGGTATAGGCGATGAATCACTAACAGATGCTGTGGCTACCTTTGTAGTTTCTATTCCTATGAATGACGATGATGTGCTGACCATAGATGCGAGCGTGTCCGCATACACATCTGCCTCTTCCAGTAATATTAATCCATTTGATGGTTCTGGTGTGGCAGACCCGTTTACCGCAAGTTCTGGAGCATCTGCAAGTGATGTGTGGACAAATCTTACAGGTTCCTATACGCATAGTTCAGACGACCGTAATGATGTATGGTCTGCAAAACTGTCTGTAAGTTCAGAGTATGATTATTTTTCGTTAGGTTTTGGCGGCAGCTACACAAAACTTTTCAATGAAAAAAATACCGAGGTAAGTGTAAACGTAAACATTTTCTTAGACACTTGGACAACCATTTACCCTATCGAATTAAGACCCTTTGAGACGGGTGGCAATGGTCTAAGCGATGGAACGTTCAGAGGTAGAACTATTACTGGAAACCCTAATTATAATCCCAACTTTCCACTGTTAGACGGAGTAGGTCGCAACTCATATGCGATAGGATTTGGTTTCTCACAAATACTACATAAAAATGTACAAGGTTCCCTCGCGCTAGATTTGGTTCAACAACAAGGCTTACTTTCCACACCATTTCAACGTGTCTATTTTGCAGACGTTGCAGACTCGTTTATAGACAATTTTCAACTCGCAGACGATATTGAGCGCCTACCAGACAATAGGTTTAAGGTAGCCATAGGAGGTCGTTTAAATTGGTATATTAATGAGTTTCTAACCGTACGCACCTTTTACAGATTTTATACAGACGATTGGGGTATAAATTCTAATACCGCAAGCATTGAGTTACCTATAAAGGTTACAGATAAGTTCACAGTGTATCCATCATACCGTTATTACGACCAGACGGCTGCGACATACTTTAGACCCTACGAAACCGCACTTTCTACAGAAGCGTTTTATACTTCAGACTATGATTTGTCAGACTACAATGCTTCTCAACTTGGATTAGGAATTTCATACACCGACATCTTTGCGAAAGCGCACTTATTCAATTACGGCATAAAAAGCGTTGATTTAAAATTTCACAATTACAATCGCAACACGACGTTCAATTTTAATATCGTGTCATTGGGGATAAAGTTTGTGCAGGATTAATCTATGAGTGCGTTGTACTTTTGTTTGTTTACATAATAGTAAACAATAAACAATCGTTCAATTCTTATGCAAACATTTGTTCACTACTTTCTGCATTTTGGCTTTCCATGCATTATTGCATTTGTCTTTTTTAGAAAAGATTGGAAAACAGTCTACCTTATTTTATTAGCTACGATGCTGGTAGATGTAGACCACTTGTTCGCAAATCCTATTTTTCAAGCAAATAGATGTAGTATTAATTTTCACTTCTTGCATACATACTACGCGATGCTATTTTACTTGGCGCTGTTATTTATGCGTAGACCCTTCAGAATTATGGGAATCGGTTTGTTGTTTCATATGTTTACTGATTTCGTAGATTGTTTGATGACTTTTACTAAATGTACAACTTGTTTGGACAGTTCTCCTGCGGCTGCGCAGCTTCATTATGTGTCCGATTTTTTTGGGTTGTAAGTTTCCTGCGATGCAAACAGCTCACGCTTTCCGAAGCATTTTGATTTACATTCATTTTATTATGCGGTTTTAACAGAATAAAAGTATGTAATAACATCATTTTAAGTGTTTTAATATGGATAAAATAGATTTATAGCAATATTAACAATGTTTATGTAATTCATTTATAATCTTGCAGAGGGCATTTTAACCACTATAGCCCGCTATTTTGTTTATGGAAACAGACATCATTCTCATATTTATTGTACTGGGAATCACCTTGATTCTCTTTGTTACCGAGTGGTTTCCTATAGACAAAATCTCCTTTCTGATAATCGTTGCTCTTGTTGTACTAGGACTTACTAAACCTGAGGAAGCGATAAGCGGCTTTGCAAACCCTGCGACTATCACGGTACTCTCCTTAATGATTATTGCTATCGGGCTTGAGGATAACGGTGTTATAGATTGGCTTACAGAAGGCATAAAGAAGATGAGTGTCTTACCGCTTTTCTTACTCATTCCTGCGTTCATGTTTGTTTCGGCTGGGATTTCGGCTTTTATAAGTACCACAGCTGTGGTAATTATTTTTCTAAAAATTGTTACGCAACTTCAGGAAAAGTATGGATTTTCTAGTTCAAAGCTATTGATGCCTATTTCGTTTGCAGGAATTTTAGGAGGCAGTTGTACACTCATGGGAACAAGTACAAACCTTTTGGTGAATTCGGTTTCTACAAAGCTGGGTGCGCCGTCACTCGGTTTTTTTGAGTTCACCATGTACGGCGCCATTTTACTCGTAGTAGGTATGGTCTATATGACCATCGCATCGTTTTGGCTACCTAAAGACAAGTCTCCATCCATAGAGTCTGACTACGAACTGAGCGAATTTATGTTCTCAATTACAATTCCTGCCGAATCAGAATTTGTGGACAAACGTATAGAGGAAACACCACTCTTCGGAAACCCAACGTTACACATTGCTAAACTGGTACGAAATGAAAGCATTACAAATGCACCTGGAAAATTTATAAAGTTAAAAGGTCTGGACACGCTGGTATTGGTCACTCGAGTAGACCAACTTACAGATATGATTGCTAATGGCAATATCAAATTATCCCAAAGAGAAGTTGAAGAAGTTGCAAATGCAGAAGGAGAATTACCAGAGACCAAAAACAAAATCCCTGAAGAATTGAGCTATGCAGAATTGCTTATACTTCCTGGCTCTAACTTTATAGGTAGAACGCTAGACCAAGTGAGAAAGTTGTCACTCTATGGCTCTTATCCAGTAGCTATTCAAAAACGTAAGCGCGCTCCTAACGCTTTGGAACTAATAATACGTAAGCGCGTTGAAGATTTTAAAATAGTTTCTGGTGATCGTGTACTTGTGGAGTATGCAACTACTGACGACCGCGCGTTGCGCAATATTGAAAACGTGGTATTACTTAATAAAGAACAGCTACCAGTTCAAGTTAAACTCATTAAGAAAATAACAACCCTATCTATTTTACTCGCAGTGATTGCACTAGCAAGTTCTGGTATATTGCCCATTTTAGGAAGTTCGTTAGTAGGTGTAGGCGCATTGTTACTTACTGGTTGTATATCTCTAGAAAACATTTATCAGCGCATCAATTGGCAAATCATTTTCTTGCTAGCAGGTATGATTCCGCTGGGAATTGCCATGAGTAATACAGGAGCAGACATGTGGATTTCAGAAAAATTGCTGAACATACTTATGGGTCAGGAAGACACTTTAGTTTTAGGACTCATGTTTCTTTTTACCATGGTCCTGAGTGGTTTTATATCTAATAACGCCACTGCGATAATTATGACGCCTATAGCTATGGCCGTTGCCGCAGGTTTGCAATTGGATACAAAACCTTTTACACTTGCAGTAATGCTTGCTGCAAACTTTAGTTTTTTCACGCCTGTAGGATATCAAACAAATGCCATTATCTACGGTACGGGAATCTATAAATTCAAACATTTTTTAATCATCGGTGGCGGTCTTAGCATATTACTTCTGGTCGTTGCAACCCTATTATTAGGGACTTTACTATAATTTAAATACAATACTTATGAATCAATTTTTATTAAGCAACTTGTTAATGGTAGACATGTTTGATAAGCTCTACAATAAGCTTGACGGCTGGTACACCGCGTTTATTCTTAAATTACCTAACCTGGCTATCGCAATACTGGTTGTCGTAGTTTCTTACTTTATTGCTAAGGGAGTCACCAAACTTCTTAATAAAATTTTAAGCAAGCATTTGACAGATAGGTCTATACGCAGTATCATTAACAAACTTGTCTATCTTATAATCATTGCGGCTGGTTTCTTTATCGCGCTGGGCGTTTTAGATTTAGATCAAGCACTTACATCACTGCTTGCAGGTGCTGGAGTTGTTGCTCTTGCTATAGGCCTTGCCCTACAAAGCACACTTAGTAATACGTTCTCGGGTGTAATGTTGTCCTTTCAGCCTAAGATACGATTGGGTGATTTTGTAGAAACAAACGGTTATCAAGGATTTGTTACAGAAATTAATCTACGTAACATTACTCTTAGACAACCTGACAACAAGTTTGTAATCATGCCAAACTCTAAATTTATTGAGGAAGCTTTTACAAATTATGGACTTGAAACCCGTGGCAGGGTAACGGTCACCTGTGGCGTTGCTTACGGCTCAGACTTGCGTGAAGTAGAAAGACTGGTACGTGATGCCATAGAATCAAATTTTGAGCAGCAGCAAGGTGAAAACATGGAGTTTTACTTTACAGAATTTGCAGACAGTTCCATCAATTTCATGACACGATTCCACATAGATTACGTGAAGAAAAGCCAAATGTTCCAAGCACAGCACCAGGCCATTTTGCTTATCAACGACATATTTGCACAAAACAACATCAACATTCCGTTCCCTATACGCACGCTGGATTTTCCAAAAGGCTTTATGGAAAGCATTACAAGCAGAGAAAAGCACCCAAATACCTAGAAACTAACACTTTTGGCACTTTGTAATATATTTTAGGGTGTTGGCTTTCGCGAAAGCTGACACCCTAAAATGATTTAGGAAAACATTAAATTTTTATCAATGTAAATGTATCCTATGAATATTTTATCATTAACGCTCTAGATAAACAAGCTAGCTGCGTACCTTTAAACTAAAAATAAGAAAAATGAAAACAGATGAAATCACCATGAAATTGCGGGATATTGTAAAAACTTATTTACCAGAAGATGTAAAACCAGAAGCCATACAAATGAATAGCCATCTTATGATGGATTTAGGTATTAACAGTGCACATTTAGTAGATATTGTGCTGGATGTGGAAGATGCCTTTGACATCACCCTAGACGAAAAGGACATGGAAGCCATGCAAACCGTAGAAGCAGCAGTACGTATTGTTAATGAGAAACTAAAAGCATAATCATATAATCTATTGCCATGTCCAGAGCACCTAAACTAGAACGATTTAATAACGAGGTTGCATCAAAATACCAGATTTACAACGGTATTTTTATGACGCTACCATTTGATAAAATTGCCAATACTGGCGGGCTATTGCCGCTATTTTATCAGCTTTGTGTGAGTGGCTATGAAAAATCAAAAAACCCTACAGAAATCGTAAACTACTTTTTTGAAAGGTATATGCGCGACGCGACCTTAGAAGAGCGCAATACGATGTTGTTCAAGTTTATTCAGTACATAGAACGACAAGTGGTACTGTTTGATGCCATTGAAGATGCCGCGTTTGGACAGGTTAATAATTTAGACGGTAGAGGCTCACTGCGCAGCATAAAAGACGAGGCGCAAGCACTCAATAAATCTCAAGAGCTTGACGCTTATTTGAAAGAGCTAAAAGTACGACCGGTACTTACTGCTCACCCTACGCAATTCTATCCTGGAGCCGTATTGCACATTATAAACGATTTGGGAAAGGCCGTGCAAGAAAACGATATACAGCAAGTGAAATCTTTACTTGCCCAACTGGGGAAAACGCCGTTTTTCAAAAAGGTGAAACCTACACCGTATGATGAAGCTGTGAGCCTCATTTTATATTTAGAAAACATATTTTATTATACCATGGGTTCCATTTACGATTACGTAAAATCGAGCATGGATCATCCAGAAGAGTTTACAAATGAAATTGTAGAACTTGGCTTTTGGCCAGGTGGTGACCGCGATGGTAATCCGTTTGTTACTACACAAATAACCTTAGACGTCGCACAAAAGTTGCGCAGCAGGTTGTTTCGTAATTATTATTGGGGCCTTAAAGAATTACGTCGTAGGCTCACTTTTGATGGCGTAGAAGATGCTCTAGCTAAACTCACTACACAATGTCATAAGGCAATAGACACTAAAGGTGAACTGCCATTCTCGCTAGAAGAATTTAAAAAGGAACTTCAAACAATACGTGAAACACTGGTAGATAAGCATGACGGCCTGTTTGTGAATTTGCTGGATAGTTTTATCAATAAAGTCACGCTGTTTGGATTTCATTTTGCAACGCTGGATATACGACAGGATAGCAGTGCACACGATGCAGTATTCAATCATGTAGCAACGTCTTTACCTGAACAATTTCCCGCAAACTATAATGATTTACCAGAAACCGAAAAAATAGCGCTCTTGACAAATGCGTCTGGCAATCTAAAGCCTGAAGATTATAATGACGACTTTACGCAGCGCACGTTGAGCAGTATTTATGCCATGCA
>JANQTO010000523.1:0-1362 GCA_030731685.1 Nonlabens sp. | reverse complement strand
AAAAATAATGGTGAAAAAGGTTGCCAGCGATACATTATTTCAAACACACAAAAAGTTTCTCATATTCTAGAAACCTATGCAATGCTACGATTATGTGGTATGGAACAGCCACCGGTAGACGTTGTACCTTTATTTGAGACCGTTCCAGACCTTATCGCCTCACCAGATTTAATGGACGCACTTTATAGTAATGAAGCTTTTAGAGCTCACTTAAAACGCCGTGGTAACGAACAGCACGTAATGCTAGGATTTAGTGATGGGACTAAAGATGGTGGCTATCTTATGGCAAACTGGAGTATTTACAAGGCCAAAGCTGCATTAACGACTGTATCTAGAAAGCATGGTATTTCTGTAGTATTTTTTGATGGTAGAGGTGGACCACCAGCACGTGGCGGTGGGCAAACGCATCAGTTCTATGCATCAATGGGTTCTAAAATAGAAGCAAAACAAATACAGTTGACTGTACAAGGACAAACCATTAGTTCTAAATTCGGTACTCTAGAAAGCTGTCAGTATAATCTTGAACAGCTCATAAGTAGCGGTGTGAGTAATGCGGTTTACGCAACTACAGAAAATGATTTTTCTGATAGTGACGAGAAAACCATGGAAGAAATCGCTCAGGTAAGCTACAAGGCATATTCAGATTTTAAGGCTCATCCATTATTTCTATCGTACCTAGAAAAGATGAGCACATTAAAGTATTATGCAAAAACAAATATAGGCTCAAGACCTAGTAAGCGAGCTGGCAGTGATACCTTACAATTTAAGGATTTACGAGCTATTCCTTTTGTAGGTTCTTGGAGCCAACTCAAGCAAAACGTACCAGGGTTCTATGGCGTAGGAACTGCTCTGGAACATATGGAAAAAGTAGGTAGGTGGGAAGAAGCAGTGATGCTTTATGACAATAATAAATTTTTTCGTACATTGTTGGATAATAGCATGATGAGTCTAACCAAGTCCTTTTTTGGTTTAACCGCTTACATGCAAGACGACCCAGTATATGGGGCATTCTGGAACCAACTGTTTGCAGAGTATGAACGTTCTAAAAAATACATGCTCAAAATTTCCAAAATGAAAACCTTAATGGAAAATGAGCCTGCGGGCAGAGCAAGCATTGAAGCCAGAGAACAAATCGTTTTACCGTTGCTTACTATACAGCAATATGCGCTCAAAAATGTGCTTGATTTAGAAGGTTCTAACAATCAAGAGCTCATCACGCTTTACGAACGTATGGTGACGAGGTCTCTTTACGGCAATATAAACGCGAGTCGTAATTCAGCGTAAATTGCATAACGTTTTGTTTATAGTCTTAAATCATTCTTAAAGGCTTTTGTATTCAAGCGCTGGCTACTATCTTTAAGA
>JANQTO010000522.1 GCA_030731685.1 Nonlabens sp. | reverse complement strand
GGCGTAGTTTTCAAAAGGGATTCAGCCTCATCATAACTTGCTAAGGCTCCTTCATAATCTGCTATGGATTCTTGCACTCTTGCATAGTTATTTAGATGCAGGATAATAGAAGCCGTGTCAGCAGCTATTCTTCTGCGCTCAAGTGCACGTGTGTAATAGTAAGTCATACTATCACGGTTTTTCATGAAGTAGTGAATCGTACCTAGGTTAGCTTCAAGACCCTCGAGCTCATCGACTAATTTGTTTTTAGTCGCTATTTTTTTTAATTGGTATCCTAAGCGCAGCGCTTCTCTGTCAGATTCAATTGTTTCAGCATATAGCTGTACTGCAAAATATTCAAACAAACAGTTATACTGTAATTTTGGTGATTTGAGGAAACTAGCTATTTCACAATTTTCTGCCATGAGTTCAGCGACATTGATATTACGCTCTGTAATCTCAGCGGCTAGATTAATTATAAGCTCGTTTGCAATAAAGGCGTTAACTGTTTTCTTTCCTTGGGTGTACTTTTTGGCCTTGAGAATTTGGCTGTATGCCTCTAAAAATTTATTATCGTAAATCGCTAGTTTCCCATTGCCTAAATAATAGAGTACTTTTTGAGAAGCTGTAAGCTTCGAAACATTTGTTTTTTGAAGAATAGCTCTGGCCTTATCGTAATCGTTACGGTCCAGCTTAAACAGAACGCTGTCTATTTCCATGTTTTTATCCTGAGCTGTGGCAACAGCAGCAAAGCACAGTATGTAGATAGAAATAAGATAGGGAAGTAAAAGCCGCATTAATTATTTAATATGTAGTTGGTTAGGAAATGTAGCATTTGAATTAAATCTCTTAGGGATACGTTCTACGCGTAATTATTAAAGCAAATAGAGGTCTAAAAAAGTACAGCTTACATTTGATAAAGTTATTAAATCAATTGCGAAGTTGTACTATTAACGGGCGTTTTAAACAAATTATTATCTAATCCTCATATTTTCAAGAGTTTGAAAAATGCGCTTATTTAACCGTTATCGAGAACGATTGTATTACACAGAATACCGTAATTTTAGGATGTGTATATGAAAATATGAACATCACTATATTTAAAAAAAAATATGTCAGGAAACTCTTAATGAGAGAGAGACTGTAGACGGAAATAAATAAGAAAGGATGGTACTATTTAAGCAAAAACTTAATGCACAGTAATAAAACGAAGAAACTTAGAAAACCTACGAGAATCCACTTGACGCCTTTATAGTTTTTAAGATGTAGTTGTTTGTCCTTGCGGTACATAAAAAATATAATGATTACAAACACAACAAAGAACAAAGCTCCAAACGTGAGCTGTCCTTGTGAAAACATAGGGTCTTTTATAAGGAACGGTAGGAGCGACATAGAATGCTTATTTTTGACAAAATTACAACCTAACTACTTGATTTCACTATGAAAAAACAACTAAATGCAGTTCATGAATTCCATGCAGCTTTTAAGCTAGGTATCAACACAACCGCGGTTGCTGATATAACGGAACGCCGCAAGATGTTGCGTTACGAGCTCATGAAAGAGGAAAATGAAGAATATCTAGAGGCTGCTCAAAATAATGACCTCGTTGAAATTGCTGACGCTCTGGGCGACATGCTCTACATTTTGTGTGGTACCATCATTGAACATGGCATGCAAGACGTTATTGAGAACGTCTTTGACGAAATACAGCGGTCAAACATGAGTAAACTAGGTGCCGACGGAAAACCTATCTATCGAGAAGATGGCAAGGTTCTAAAAGGACCAAACTATTTCAAGCCTGACTTTGCTAAAATATTGAACAAGTAGATAAATGATTAAAGCAAAGTGCCTGCTGTATTGCTAGCTGTATGTGGTATTTCGCTTTGGCTTTAAGCCAAAAAGGAAAATCCACAATCATTATACTACAATTACTGAACTACTATTTTGATAAAGGCAACCCGTTGTTCCTGTTCGATTTTCACGACGTAGAAACCGCTTTTCAGATCTGAAATCGTGTTGTATTGACGCTCAAATTTGACGTTTCTTCCTGCTAAATCGTAAACCACCACATCCATTGTTTCCTCGAGACCTTTGATGGTAAAAGTTCCTAATGAAGGATTTGGGTAGGCTGTAAGTATTTGTTGTAAGGAATCGTTAATGCCAGCAGTACTTCCATAAGTGTGCGAGCCTAAATCTGTGGTGTTATCTACGCCAAAACTGTTCCACTCAGCAGCGAGATTGAATGTTGTATTAGGACCAGTCACCGTTTGTTTGCGAACTAATGTTGTATTTTCACCAAATAGGGTGTTGCTACCAAATGTCCCGACGATATCGAGCAGTGCACCGTTCTTAAATAATCCCACTGGGTCATCTCCGTTAAAATCCAAAGCCACGCCACTTCCCACTAATAAGTCTGCCTGAGCGAGTATTGCTGCATTTGCATTTCCACGTGCGATTACATACACCTGGCCAGTAGGTAAGGAGCCGCTTAAAGCAATGGAACCAGACCAAGAGCCACCACCATTTGCGTCACGTTGAAGACTGTACGAGCTTAGGTTTACGGTTGTTCCCGTAAAATTTGCTATTTCAATCGCTTTATTATTGCTGCTTCCTTCAATGTATTCAGATATAAAAAGTTCACGGGCATTGCCACCAGTTCCAGAGCCGCCAGGGAAATTTGTTCTCGTTACATCGTCTGGCAGGTTATCGCCGTTAGCATCATTATTTGAAAAATTATCTGGGTCGTCACTATTAACAGTCACGCTACCATTTGTACCTGCAGCATTGAAAAACCCTCGGACGCTAAGCTTGTTGAGGAAACAGTTGCACGTCGCCGTTAAGTCGGCAGCAGTTAGTGTGTAGGTTAATGTTCCAAATGGATTTGTCACACTTGCATTTGCAGCGAGCGTCGTAAGTTGTCCAGGTGCGCTGAATGTTCCAAAATCTGGAGTTGCAGTTACGTTGAACAAGGTCGTGTTACCTATGTTGCTAAGTACATATGTATAGGTGATTCTGTCACCTACGGTAGCGGTACCACTATTGTCAACATCAGTAAAGGTATCGGCTAGGGTTGCAAAAAGGCTTCCAGACGGCGCACTGGTATTGGTCCATATCATATTCACCCATTGAGGATTATCTACATAAGGATTGCGGTTTGCCTGATAGTTGAAGATGGCGTTGTTTCTGTCAATTTCTTTTTGACTTACTGGGTCAGCGTTATGCCAGTCCAGTAAAAGGTTTATGTACCACTGCTCGTAAAAACGATTTGCAGTACCATCTCTAGGGTCGTTTGTTACTGTATGGCTATTCCAACCAGAATCATTAAAGTTAACCTCATAGCGCGTTGCAAAGTAAAGTAAAGCTCTAGCAATGTCACCTTTAAATTCGTCTATAGGCTCAAATACACTACCAGAAAAACCTGGCGTTATGGAAGCACCAACTTTAGAACCATTAGTATAGGTTGTAGGATTTGCACCTACAATACCGAAAGGAAAATTACTGCGTCCGCCATTTACCCAGCCGTCTGTAGGTATCACATGGTGAGCATCGCTGCGCATAGGTAGTAATTGATTGAAAAAACCTTGCGGATAAATATGTTCTCTATTATAACAATCACCTTCACTATTGAAATTACCACAGTTTTGAGAGCCGACATAGTTATAGGCATCTGCACCGTTAGGTCTCTCAGAATACATATCTAGAATCGTGTTGTCGTTTTCATAGTATATGTCGATGTCACTTAATTGATATAAAGGGATAAGCTCATTGTAGGTACGCGTAACATAACCGTTTGTGATAATTGCACCTAGCTCTGTTTTGAGTGCATAGCCTGTTAGGCCATTTGCACTATTGTAATAACCAGCAGGAGCTTGAGCCGTTAAAATAGCAGAAACTATGAGTGCTAAGAAAAAGTAGATGTTTTTCATGTAATAAAGAATGATGTTTTGTTAAAGCAGGTGCTTGCTTATTTTTTCTTCAAACGAGCCATGTAGAACCCGTCAAAACCGTCTGTGTGTGACAATAATGTTTTGTCTTCTACAAATTCAAACGCTGCACCGCTTTCCCTTGCGAGAAATGCCTGTACCTGTTCGTTGTTTTCGGCTGGTAGAATAGAGCATGTTGCATAAACCATCTCACCACCAGATTTTACTACTTTACTGTACCTGTCTAAAATGTCTGCCTGTGTGGCTTTTATCTCTTCGATGAACTCTGGTTGTAGTTTCCACTTAGCATCTGGATTGCGCCTTAGCACTCCTAAACCAGAACATGGCGCATCTATAAGCAACCTGTCCATTTTATCGTGTAGCTTTTTAATGACCTTACTAGAATCTATAAGACGCGTCTCAATATTGTGCGCACCAGCACGGCGACCACGACGCTTGAGTTCATTAAGCTTGTTTTGATAGATATCGGTTGCAATAACTTGTCCTTTATTTCCCATCAATGCAGCTAGGTGCAATGCTTTACCGCCAGCACCAGCGCACGCATCCATAACGCGCATGCCAGGCTCCACATTCAAGAATGGAGCTATAAGTTGAGAACCTGCATCCTGAACTTCAAAACAGCCATCTTTAAAAGCGGTTGTAGCAAATACATTCGTGCGTTCGTCAAGAATAAGGGCATTAGGGAAACGCTCGTCTGTATGCGTAGCAATTTCCTCTGCATACAGTTTTTCTTTCAGCGTTTTTAAGTCACCTTTTAAGGTATTTACGCGCAAAATAACTTCGGCTTGCTGGTTGAGTGCATGTGCTTCTTTTTTCCACAAATCACCTAGTGCATCGCTACACAGCTTGTGCATCCAGTCTGGATATGATTCCTTAAGCGCTAAGTCTTTTCCTGCCTCGTCAAACATACCTTTAATACGTCGTTCTGGGGTATTGTAATATTCTTCCCATGCAGGTAAGGTGTGTCCTTTAAGAACAATCCATACGCTGGTTAGACGCCACAAATCTGCTTGATTAAAAGGCTCGCTTGCATTTGCTATATGAGCATATAAACGCTTGTAGCGCACGATGTCATAGGTCGTTTCGGCTATGAAGCCACGGTCCCTGGAACCCCATCGGGTATCGCGTTTAAGGATTTTTTGTATCGCTTGGTCAGCATACTTTCCTTCGTTGAAAATAATGTGCAACGCATCTACGGTCGCCTGTACTAAATTATGATGAAATCTCATGCTGCAAAAGTAATCTTATCTGTGGTTTTGGCACGGCTTAAAACCGTATTTTTGATAGCACCTTTGGCATGAATTGGTGCAACTAGGCATTTGTCTTGTCCGCTTTCGCGAAAGCGTACTCCTCACAATCCTACATCTAATCTATAAACTTCCTTATGAAAACAGTTTTTCCAATAATTCTAGTTCTCGTTTTACTAAGTTCTTGTGCTGTAAAAAAACAATCCTTACTACCGGTTAAAAGCATAGAAACTAAGGTGTTAAATACAGATACGCTAGCGATACGCGCCCTAGATTATAAAGACGGCAGTTACTGGTTTGCTGGGATGGGCGGTCATTATGGTAGCGTGGCGGCGAGTGAAGAACGTGTTGTTAAATCCAGATTACCTGAAATTGCTCAAAATTTAGAATTTCGTTCTATAGCAGTTACAGATTCCTATACCTATATAATGAGTGCAGGCAGCCCAGCGCTGTGTTATCGATTAGATAAAAAGACAGGAAATGTGGCAGAGATTTATCGCGATATGGACGAGCGCGCATTTTATGACGCTATGAAGTTTTGGAACGATCGTGAGGGCATTATTATGGGTGACCCTATGGATGACTGTTTTAGCATTTTAAAAACGACTGACGGTGGCAATACGTTTACTAAAATTAATTGCGACGCCTTTCCTGATTTTGTGGAAGGTGAAGCGGCATTTGCAGCAAGTAATTCTAATATCGCTATTGTGGGCGACGAGGTATGGCTTGCGACTGGTGGTAAGCGCGCCAGAGTGTTTCACAGTACTGATAGAGGAACAACCTGGAGTGTTGTGGATACTCCTATCATTGCTGGTGGTGCAATGACGGGCATATTTGCTATGGATTTTTATGACGCAAAGCAAGGCATTATTATAGGTGGCAACTGGGAAGATAAAAACGATACCAGCGCAAATAAGGCGGTAACCATGGATGGCGGAAAGACGTGGAATTTAATAGGAATAGGTACAACACCTAAATATTGCAGTGACATCATGTATATACCTGGAACTGGAGGAAATGAAATACTTGCCGTAGGGTCCGAAGGCGTGTGGTGGAGCGGCGACAAAGGTATGAGCTGGAAATTACTGACTGAAAAAGGATATTACACTGTTTCCATGGAAGATGCTTCTCATGGGGTTTTGGCAGGTCGCAACAGCATCACCAGATTTGTGCTAAATCGCTAAGATTATAGACGAACAGCATTTTTTAGTCAAGGATAAGATAAAAAAAATCGATAAACGGCAAATGAGATAAATAATTAAACTTCTGAAAGTCAATAACTTGTGAATTTTTTAATGTTTAAGTGATTAAAAGAGCAGTTTAAATGCTTTCATGACTTCTCTAGTTCTTTATCTTTACAACGGTTTAAGTAAATAAGCATTTTCTTTTTTCAACAAAAAACAGATTTGTTTATTAAAATAAAAGCGGTGGAGATCGCTTTAGAAAGAGCGGTGGAGACCGCTCTTTTTTTGTGCCTTATTTTAAGGAAATGGTGCTCTTTTAAAGTACCAGCAGTCCTAATTCTCGCAAAACCTGTAATTCCTTACTGTACCAAAACGGCTCAAAGGCTTCGAATTCCTTTTCAAAACTATCTTTTAAATAACCGTACGTTAATGGTTTGTCCTGTGGAGTCATTACTTCTAGTTGGTCCAGCAACCAGTTTGCTTTCTGCTCTTCTAGCGAAATGACTTCTTGCGTACTTGCATCGTGAAAGGTAAGTTCGAGATGAGCGATTTCTTGTCCTTTTTTGATTTTACTGATAGAGCGTATTAATGGTTGTTGTCCTATCCAAACGATTTTTGTAGATGCTTTTAGGTTTTCAAATGATTCTTCCTGTAAATAATGTTCTATGAAGTCTGGCAAAATGCTAGTTTGCGGTACGTGGTCTTCAAACCATTCCTGCAAGTCAGCATCAAACCCAACGCCGTGCATATAATTAAATAACGATTTTTTGAGACCATAACTAAATATGCTGTGGTCCACGCCAGTAACATCTGTGAACTCAATATCGTTATTTGCAAACTGTATGTCTTTATAAGCTGGTATCACGCCATAAGCAGCTGGGTCCAGACCGACCGGACTATGTGCCGTAAGTGCAAAACGGTGCCAAAACCCAGATTGTACGATACCCAATTCAAATAGCTGACGAACCATTTCTAAACTATCTACAGTTTCCTGTGCTGTTTGGGTCGGGTAGCCGTACATCAAGTAGGAGTGTACCATAATATTTGCTTGGGTAAAATTGCGAGTTACTTGCGCAACCTGTTTTACGGTGACACCTTTATCAATGAGTTTTAATAATCGGTCTGATGCTACTTCAAGGCCGCCAGAGACGGCTATGCAACCACTGGCTTTAAGAAGGTAGCACAAGTCTTGCGTGAAGCTTTTTTCAAAACGTATGTTAGTCCACCAGGTAACGGTGAGTTTTCGTTTTAGAATTTCAAGAGCAACAGCACGCATAAGCGCTGGCGGTGCGGCCTCATCTACAAAGTGGAAACCATGCTCGCCTGTTTGGTCAATTAAGGTTTCCATGCGGTCCACGAGCATGGTTGCTGCTACAGGTTCGTATAGTCCAATATAATCTAGCGAGATATCACAAAAGGTACATTTACCCCAGTAACAGCCGTGAGCCATGGTAAGCTTATTCCACCTGCCGTCGCTCCACAAACTGTGCATGGGATTTGTTATTTCTATGACGTGTATGTAACGATCTAGTAATAAATCGCTGTAGTCTGGTGTGCCTACTTGTGCTTGTTTAAAGTCGGGTAGGGTGCTGCGGTTGTTGTAAACCACCTCATTATTTTCAAGTAGAAAGGTTCGTTTGAATTCGGTTGTTGCGAGGTTATTTCTACTAGAATTAAGCACGTAATTACAGAGTAGTTCTACAGGGCGCTCGCCATCGTCTAGGGTGATGAAATCGGTAAATTCGAACACGCGTGCCTCTTTGAGCGAGCGAAGTTCTGTATTAGGAAAACCGCCGCCCATGCTAATCGTTACCGATGGAAAATGCTTTTTAATGTACTGACCGCAACGCATGGCGCTATACAAATTGCCAGGAAAAGGTATGGAAAGAAGCACCATTTTAGGCTGCACCTGTTCCATGCGGTTTTTTAAAATGTCCAGCGTGAGCTCGTCTATAAAAGTAATAGGTTGTTGTAATGCGTCATAAAGCTCGTCAAAACTGTTTGCACTACGACCTAGCTGCTCTGCATAGCGACTAAATCCAAAATTAGCATCAACACAAGCAACGATAAAGTCACTTAAATCTTCAAGAAATAGAGTAGCAAGATGCTTAGCTCGGTCTTGCAAACCCATGTTGCCAAAAGCCCATTCCATATCGTCCAACTCATCAAATCGTGAAGCTCGTGGTAAGAAAGAATCTGTACATAATTGCCTAGCAAGCGTATCTTGTTTGCCTTGTAAAAAACTGATTACTGCATCGATACGGTTTATATAAAGGTCTTTAAGAGCATATATACGTGCCGTATTAGCGGTTTCTATGTTTTCGTTTTCATAGGCTTGCTCAAAAACCTGCGTCAGTTTTTCTTTATTAAAAAGCGCACCAATCACCTCAATGCCTAGGTCCATTTGGAAACTAGAAACGTCAATCGTGTTTAAAAATCCTTTAATATAAGCCGTCGCCGGATAAGGCGTGTTTAGTTGCGTAAACGGTGGCGTTATTAAAAGAAGGTCTTTTTGCAT
>JANQTO010000521.1 GCA_030731685.1 Nonlabens sp. | reverse complement strand
CATATGAAGGAGTCGTGTTACGCTTTCGCGAAAGCGTAATTAATAACATTTTACAGTATTATACATACATGCCTCTAAAAATAAGCATAGTATCACAAAGGGACTTCAAAAATGATTCCAAATTAAGGCCTTTTTAAAAAGGTACCTCGCTGCCGTCGTCTGGAAAACTACCAAATGCGTCTGCGGCATTACCGCTAGGCAATCTATCAAGATCAGACTTAAAGGTGTCGTCGTTTGCAGCGTTCATTTTAGAGCCAAATTCCTGTGGTGTGGAAAAGAACGTGTCTAGGTTGTCAAATTTACCAAACTGTCCTAGGAACTTAAGACGTATCTGGTCTGTGGCACCGTTACGGTGTTTTGCAACGATAAACTCGGCTTGGTCTTTTGTATTAGAACGCTCGTCGTCATCCCATTCTTCCAGACCATAATATTCTGGTCTATATATAAAGGACACAATATCTGCATCTTGCTCAATAGCTCCAGATTCACGCAGGTCAGACAGCAGTGGTCGCTTGCTACCACCACGCGACTCTACCGCACGCGATAGCTGTGAAAGTGCAATTACAGGAACATTCAGTTCCTTTGCAAGTGCTTTCAGGTTACGGGATATGGTAGAAATTTCCTGCTCGCGGTTACCACCTTTGGCACTGGTTTGTGCGGTCATTAATTGCAGGTAATCTATCATAATTAATTTGATACCATGCTGCGAGGCAAGGCGGCGACATTTTGCACGCAAGTCAAAAATAGATAGCGATGGAGTATCATCAATGAAAATAGGAGCCTTCTCTAAATCCTTTACCTTGACGTTAAGTTGTTCCCATTCATGAGGTTCTAGTTTACCTGTTCTTAATTTCTCAGAACTCAAACCTGTTTCTGATGATATTAAACGCGTAATAAGTTGAACAGAGCTCATCTCTAGCGAAAAGAACGCTACAGGAATATTAGATCCTACAGCAATATTGCGCGCCATAGATAAGGTAAATGCCGTTTTACCCATACCTGGACGAGCGGCTATAATAATAAGGTCACTGGGCTGCCAGCCACTGGTAAGCCTGTCCAAATCTGTAAAACCAGTAGGCACACCACTAAGTCCATCACGTTTTGCAATGTCCTCGATGCGCTGTTTTGCTTGCTTTACAAGGTCGAGTGCAGTTTCTGTACTCTTTTTAATGTTACCTTGAGTAACCTCATATAGTTTTGATTCGGCTTTATCGAGTAAGTCAAAAACGTCTGTAGATTCATCGTAACAGTCTTCAGTAATTTCGGCAGATATTTTTATAAGACTACGCTGAATATATTTTTGCAGAATGATGCGCGCGTGATATTCTATGTGCGCTGTCGAGCTAACCAGTTGCGATAACTGTATCAAATAATGGTCGCCGCCAGCACCGTCTAGATTTCCATCTTTACGCAATTGTGCCGAAACGGTTAATAAGTCTACAGGACTCTGGTCCTTAAAGAGTTTATCAATGGCGTCAAAAACGAGCTGATGGTTTTTTTGATAGAAAACATCAGGTGTTAATAAGGTGATAACCTCATCTACACCTTTACCGTCTATCATTAACGCACCTAATACAACTTTCTCTAAATCAACAGCTTGTGGCGGTATTTTACCACGCTCCAATGTAACTACAGGCGCATTGCCGGTGACGAGAGATGTTATATTCTGTACTTTTTCCATAAGTACAAAAATAGGTTTTTAAATAGGTTTTCAAGCAAGAGGCTCCTCCATGTTCATTAACATTTGCAGTAATACAATTGCTAACAACTCTAGAATAACATGTTAATAACGTTGAAGAAAAACACCTTGTCTTGCAATAGCGCTTAACGTCAACTGCTTAGCAATTTAACAATTACTTAACAACGGGATTTACCTGTGCGCATAACTATTAAAAATAGCACAAAACTAAAAAAAGCAGTTGCAACTTATCGAGTTGCAACTGCTTTTTGTCTATAACAAGTGTGTATTTCTACCCTTTGTAAACGCCCATATTTGCGTACTTATCCATACGCTTGGCAACAAGAGTTTTGGCATCTAACTTTTTGAGCTTGGTATAATTCTTAGTAATACAACTTGCAACAGCTTTAAACATGGTTTCTCTATCGCGGTTTGCACCACCTAGTGGTTCTTTAAGCACCTCATCTACGAGTTCTAATTTGGTCATGTCTACTGCTGTAAGCTTTAAAGCATCTGCAGCTATTTCTTTGTATTCCCAGCTTCTCCATAAAATAGAGGAGCAGGATTCTGGTGAAATTACGGAGTACCATGTGTTTTCTAGCATGACCACGTGGTCACCTACACCTATACCTAATGCTCCACCGCTGGCACCTTCACCTATGATCATGACGATAATAGGTACTTTGAGCCTAGTCATTTCTAAGATATTCCTAGCGATGGCTTCACCTTGACCACGTTCTTCAGCTTCTAGACCTGGATAAGCGCCTGGCGTGTCAATTAATGATACTACGGGAATACCGAATTTCTCAGCACTCTTCATTAAACGTAATGCCTTACGGTAACCTTCAGGATTTGCCATACCAAAATTACGGTATTGGCGTGTTTTGGTATTAAAGCCTTTTTGCTGACCTATGAACATATAGCTCTGTCCATCTATTTTTCCTAGTCCACCTATCATCGCTTTATCGTCACGAACACCACGGTCACCATGCAGTTCTAGCCACGTATCGCCACACATAGCACGTATATAATCTAGTGTATAAGGACGTTCTGGATGGCGAGACAGTTGAACACGCTGCCATGCAGTGAGGTTGTCATAAATATCTTTACGCGTTTCCTTGAGCTTTTTCTCTATTTGCTTAATGGTCGTATCTACATTTACGTCGCTTTCTGAACCTATAAGTAACGTTTGGTTGAGCTTGTCTTCCAGTTCTTGTATAGGCTTTTCAAAATCGAGATATTCCATAAAAAAGTTTGTTTTAGTGGGATGACAAATATAGTAAAGTAACCGCAGTGTTTGCTAGTAATGGTTAAGAGTTGTACCTGTGTCAACCGTTAAAATGACATTGCTACAGCTGTAGAAAATGTTTTAAACACCTTACAATAGCAGGATTATCCGTCAACCTACTACATTTTTAAGCTGCTTTTTCTTAATTCTAGTTTTTAGAATTCCATTTGTAATTATCACCAAGATAATAATGACAGCACCAATATAGAATTGCGGCGTCATTTGTTCAGCATCGCCTAGAACGAGAAATGCTAAGAAAATACCATAAACAGGCTCTAAATTTATGGTAAGCATCACCGTGTAGGCACTAAGAACCTTCATCACATGTACACTGGCGATAAACGCATATGCTGTACATACAGATGCTAGAATGCCCAACCACATCCAGTCGTTAGTCGTTAGCGCAGCAGGCATCACAAAAGATGTTGGAACAAATAAAAAGTAAACAGATAACAACGCGACACCGCTCAACAGCTCATAAAACGAGATGGTCGCAGGGTGGTGTTCTTTGGCAAACTTGACATTAATAATCGAAAACGTAGCACTAAGAAAAGCGCTAATCAGTCCTAGCACCATTCCTTTTATATACTGGCTTTCTACCTGAAATATATAATAGAGCGCTCCTATTATAATGACACCAAAAAACACCTCGTACCACACAAATTTCTTTGATGTAAAAATAGGCTCTAATAATGCGGTAAAAAATGCGCCCGTACTTAACATTGCTAGGGTTACGGACACATTAGAAGCTTTAATCGCACCGAAAAAAGTTACCCAGTGCAATGCAATTACAAATCCTGCGAGGAGAAATGACAGGGCACGCTTTCGCGAAAGCGAACCAACACCACGCCACTGGAAAGGAACTTTCATTATGACCATGTACACAAATATCATAGCTACGGCTATGCTCATGCGCCACCAAACCAGCGGAATAAAATCTATGGTGATGAGCGCGCCCAAAACAGCGGTAAAACCCCAAATAAAAACAATTAAATGAAGGTGCAGGTAATTCTTGAGTCTATCGTCTAGCATTGCGCAACAGTAAAAATGCAACGATACCGAAGGTCACGTTAGGAATCCATACGGCTACCAGCGGTGAGAAATCGCTCTGCTCGGCAATCGTGCCAAAAACCTTATCCAAAAACATAAAGCTCATAGCAATAACGAGACCTATGGCGATGTTCATACCCATACCTCCACGTTTCTTAACAGAAGATACAGCAACCGCAATAAGCGTAAAAATAAAGGCACTTACGGGTATAGCGATTCTTTTATATTTTTCTACATAATAGAGGTTCATGTTTGCATTGCCGCGGCGTTCTTCTTTTGCGATAAATTCATTGAGCTCATCAAATTGTAGCGTTTCTGCTATATAGGAGTTAGGTGTTAATTCTTCAATATCAAAATCAAAAATGGTATCTAGTCGTGGCCTTTTATCTATAATGTCACCGTATGGAGTTATCACGCGTTTTTTATAGCCGCTAAGGACGTAGATGGAATCTTGCCATTGAATATTGTTTGCAGATATTTTGTACTCCAGTTTATTTCCCTCAAAATGCTCAAGGGTAAAGTCAAAACCTCTCTTTTGTGAGGATTGATAATTACTCACGTAGATGTAATCGTTATCGTTTATTTGCCGGAACACGTTTGACATCTCGGCACCGCTCTCGTTCTTAAAATAACGCTGCTGAAACTCATTAAATCCGGCCGATGCCTCTGGAACAAAAATCGCACTGAAAACTAACGCTCCAGAACATATAATGGTTGCACCTATGAAATATGGACGTAGGAATCTGTTAAACGAAACGCCAGAACTTAAAAAGGCAATGACCTCTGTATTATTTGCAATGCGTGACGTAAAGAACATCGTAGAAATAAACAAAAACAGCGGGAAGAGAAAATTTGAAAAGTAAATGGTAAAATTAAGCAAGTACTCCAGAACCTCAGGTAAAGGAACGTTGTTACTTAGTATCTTATTGATTTTTTCGGCGATGTGAACCGTAATCATAATAGGCACAAAAAGCCCGAGCAGCAAAATAAAACTACTGAGATACTGCTTTAATATGTATTTATCTAAAATACGTAACACTAGAGTCTGTTATCCATTTGTTTAACCATCATATTTTTCCATGTGGTGAAATCACCAGCGAGAATATGTTTACGCGCTTCGCGCATCAACCATAAATAAAAAGACAAGTTATGAATGGTACAAATTTGTCTTCCCAGCATTTCATCTACGGTAAATAAGTGTCGTACATAAGCTTTAGAATAAGCTGTGTCTACCCATGCATAATTTGCAGGGTCCAGTGGTGAAAAATCTTCTTCCCACTTTTTGTTTTTTACATTCATGGTACCATGCGCGGTGAAAATCATACCGTTGCGACCATTGCGAGTAGGCATAACACAGTCAAACATATCTACGCCCAGCGCGACGTTTTCCAGTAAATTAATAGGAGTTCCCACACCCATAAGATAACGTGGTTTATCCTTAGGTAGTATGGCTGTTACTACTTCGGTCATGGCATACATTTCCTCTGCAGGCTCACCTACGGAGAGACCACCTATGGCATTTGCATGTTGATTAGTATTTGCGATAAACTCAGCACTTTGCTCGCGTAAATCTTTATAGGTACTTCCTTGAATTATAGGAAAAAGTGTTTGTTTAAAGCCGTACCTGTCTGGTGTGTTGTCAAAATGTGTGATACAACGCTTTAACCAGCGATGCGTCATGTGCATACTACGACGTGCATAATTATAGTCACATGGATATGGCGTACACTCGTCAAAAGCCATGATAATATCTGCACCTATAGAACGCTGAATATCCATAGCACGCTCTGGTGTAAAAGTATGGTAGGAACCGTCTATATGAGATTTGAACTTAACACCTTCTTCTTTAATCTTACGATTTGCACTTAACGAATACACTTGGTACCCACCAGAGTCAGTTAGAATGGGCTTATCCCAATTCATAAATTTATGAAGACCACCGGCTTTATCTAGCACATCGGTTCCAGGTCTTAAATATAAATGGTAGGTGTTTGCTAAAATAATATCTGGATTGATGTCCTCACGCAACTCACGCTGGTGAACACCTTTTACCGTTCCCACGGTGCCCACGGGCATAAATATAGGAGTCTCAATTGCTCCATGATCTGTATGTACCACACCAGCTCTAGCCTGGCTTTGTGGGTCTGTTTGTAATAGGTCAAATTTCATGCGGTGGCAAAGATACGTTTAATGGGATTTTAACAATCTTAAAATCAAAACGAAAATCTCAATCCTATCTTAAACTTAAATCTAAACTTGCGACTCATATTGAAACGGAGGTTGAGACAGAACTGAGACTTTACTGTGATTGCGACTGAACGCTGAGATTGAAAACTCAAAGACTCAAAACAAATTGTTTACAAAACCACCATAATCGTTAATAACTGCCTGTACTGTTGCTCGGTTAAAAAACGAGAATCGCCCTAACTTTGACCACACATCAAACACAACTAAAATGGCTGATATACAGCACTTAACAAATTTAGTTTCACAAGTTCGCAGGGATATTGTGAGACAAGTACACGCCGTAAATAGCGGTCACCCAGGTGGTTCCCTAGGCTGTGCAGAATTTCTCGTCGCACTTTATAACGAGATTATGGTTCACGACCCTTCATTCAACATGGACGGTAAGAATGAAGACCTTTTCTTTTTATCTAACGGTCACATTTCACCCGTTTTTTATAGTGTTCTAGCGCGTGCCGGTTATTTCCCGGTATCAGAATTAAGCACATTTAGAAAACTAAACACCAGATTACAAGGTCACCCGACCACGCACGAGGGCTTACCAGGCGTGCGTATCGCAAGTGGCTCGCTAGGTCAAGGTTTGAGTGTAGCCGTAGGTGCCGCACAGGCCAAAAAGCTCAATGGCGACGACAAAACTATATTCACGCTACACGGTGATGGTGAACTTCAAGAAGGTCAGAACTGGGAAGCTATTATGTATGCTGCCGCAAAAAAAGTAGACAATCTTATCGCTACCATAGACGTAAACGGACAGCAAATAGACGGTTCTACAGACCATGTGCTTGATATGGGTAGCCTGAAAGGTAAGTTTGAAGCCTTCGGTTGGAAGGTTGTAACTATTGAAAAAGGGAACGACCTAGCAAGTATTATTGCAGGAATGCAGGAGGCTATCTCGCTTTCGCGAAAGCAAACTCCTATATGCATTTTGCTCCATACAGAAATGGGTAATGGCGTAGACTTTATGATGGGTTCTCACAAGTGGCATGGCGTTGCACCTAATGACGAGCAACTGGAAGCTGCACTTGCGCAAAACCCTTCTACCCTAGCCGACTATTAACCACACAAACAAACCGCAACTGCGGTAATGATATGAAAACATATACAAATACAGGAAATAAGGATACAAGGTCAGGTTTTGGCGATGGTCTTACAGAACTTGGTCAAAAGAATCCCAACGTTGTTGCACTTTGTGCGGACCTTACGGGTTCGCTAAAAATGAACGAATTTGAAAAAAACCATCCAGAACGTTTTTTTCAAGTAGGAATTGCCGAAGCTAACATGATGGGTATGGCTGCGGGACTTACCATAGGCGGTAAAATACCGTTTACTGGAACATTTGCAAACTTTTCTACCGGTCGCGTTTATGACCAGATTAGACAAAGTATTGCTTATTCTGACAAAAACGTAAAGATTTGTGCTTCACACGCCGGGCTTACTCTAGGTGAAGATGGCGCGACACACCAGATTCTAGAAGATATAGGTCTTATGAAAATGCTACCTGGTATGACCGTTATTAATACCTGCGATTATAACCAGACTAAAGCCGCAACACTTGCCATTGCAGACCATCACGGTCCTGTTTACTTACGTTTTGGCCGTCCTAAAGTAGCAAACTTCACACCTGAGAACGGTGAATTCCATATAGGAAAAGCAGTAATGCTACAAGAAGGAACAGATGTGACGCTAGTCGCAACAGGACACCTCGTTTGGGAAGCACTAGAAGCAGCTAAAACGTTAAATGAACAAGGTATAAGTGCCGAAGTCATTAACATACACACCATAAAACCGCTTGACGAAGATGCAATCATAAAGTCTATTCAAAAAACAGGTTGTATCGTCACAGCTGAAGAGCATAACTACCTAGGTGGTCTGGGCGAAAGCGTCGCAAGAACACTTGCACAACATAATCCTACACCACAAGAATTTGTTGCCACGCAAGATACTTTTGGAGAAAGTGGTACACCCGAGGAACTTCTGGAAAAGTATGGACTCAATGCTACGAGTATTGTTGAGAAAGCATTAAAAGTGATAGGTCGTAAATAAATTTTTAAACCATTATCAAAAGTCCCGATTACTGAATTAAGTAGTCGGGACTTTTTTGTATTCTAGATTTAAAACGTGAGCTTACATAAATTTGAAATGGATACTCAAATGAAAATCTACATTCTATTGCTATAAGACAATCTTAATATTAAAAATTTAAAACCTATAAGTCAATTTAGGTATCAACGATATTGCTCCTAGTTTTGAAAGTTCTGCACCTTGCACCGTGTAGGGTGCGATATGCAAATCGGCTCCTAAGGTGAGTACAGATGCATCCTTAAATTTGTGATACCAGTTAACACCTGGAATAAATAAAATAGTATTTGCGCTTTCGTAAGGGATTGCATCTTTAAAATCTATATCATTTTCACTAATGAACATAGCACTTATACCTAAGCCAGCACCTATCTCAATCTTATTTGCACCATTAGTGTATAAAGGTTTTTTAAACTTAAAGATACCGTTCAGAATAAGATTAGAGCTAGCGGTAAATCGGCCAGCATCAGTGTTGTACGTAAAATCCTGACCTTGCTCAGGTAGAATAAACTGCATAACAAATTCAAAGGAGCGTAGCTCGTTTCCATTTGCAAAATCTAATGCAA
>JANQTO010000520.1 GCA_030731685.1 Nonlabens sp. | reverse complement strand
AGATTTTCAAGGGTTTTTTAACGCTGCTGGGAAAAGGATGACTTATTTGAAGCAATTAGAAGCAAGTCAAAAAATAGAAACCTCATTCATTTATAGAAATAAATACCGCGCTGGCGCACAAACAGCCGTTCAGCGTGAACACACAATGCAAGAGTTTTTTGATAATTTAAACGGTGCACCTTATACCTTTTGCATGCGTGGCGCTGGTAATTTTTCTATACGATTTTATGAGGCTCTGGCCTGTGGTCGCATACCCGTGCTGGTTGACACCGATGTAGTTTTACCTTTAGAATCTATCATCTCGTGGGATAACCATATTTGTCGCGTACAATCTACTGATAATATCGTAGAACGTTTATTGCATTTTCACAAGCAACATGATGCTGAAGGTTTTGAGGCTCTCCAGCAATCTAATAGAACTCTTTATGAAGACACCTTAGTGAGACATCACTATTTTTGCGCTTTACACGATTTACTAATATCCACGATGTAATTTGAAAACTTCGCTCATCATTTGTACCTATATGCGACCATATCCTTTATCGAGGTTGCTGGCTAGCGTGCAAAAACAAACGATTGTTCCAGACGAAATACTCATCATAGATGGCTCAACAAATGATGACACAAGGCACATGCTCGAAACACAATTTCAAGTGAAAATTTCGGAAACTAGAATTCAGGATTTCTCAATAACCTACCATAAAGTTCCGCCGAATCACCGCGGACTTACTAAACAACGAAATTATGGTTTAGAGCGTGTGGGTAGTAATATAGATATTGTTGCATTTCTCGATGATGATACGGTATTAGATTCAAACTACTTCAAAAATCTAGGAGAAGCCTTTATTGGGCTACCAGACGCGGCAGGTATAGGTGGTTTAGCAACAAATGAGAACCGCTGGCAACCTAAAACCATGACGCAGTATAATTCGCAAACACATTATGTTTTTCAAAATTATGTAGTTGCAGAATCCTCTAGAAACGTGTTGCGCAATAAGCTTGGACTTGCATCAAATGAGTTGCCTGGAGTCATGCCTTTATTTGGACATGGTCGTACATTTTCATATCCGCTTACGGGTAAAAACTATCCTGTGGATTTGCTCGTGGGCATGAGTATGGCTTTCAGAAAAAAAGTGGTGGACGAGTTGCATTTCTCTACCTTTTTTGAAGGATACGGCCTTTATGAGGATGCCGATTTTTCATTGCGTGCGCTTCATTATGGTCAAAATTATCTAGCGACTAGCGTTCAACTAGAACACCACCACGACACTGCTGGCAGGCCTAACAAGTTCAGCTATGGTAAAATGGTGGTGCGCAATGGCTGGTACGTGTGGCGTGTAAAACATCCTAAAACTTCGTTTAAAAATACGTTTAAATGGTACCTTATCACCATACTACTTACTGCTATTAGATTTCTCAATATCTTTACCACTAGGCAACGCAAAGAGGCTTTTACAGAGTTCATGGGTAGAGTTGTAGGCCTATTAAGTTTAATGTTCCACAAACCGCGGTAATGAAATTTTCTAAAGATATAAAGCGTTACACAGACTACAGCGGCAAACCAGCATTGCTTATTTTGCTTACGCAACAAGGACTGTGGGCACTATTTCAATACCGATTCTTTAATCGTATTTATAGATCTAAAATACCGGCCATTTTCAAAAAACCGTTACTAGCCATAGGAGTCTTGAAATTGAAAGGCATTGAAATTTTAACTGGTATTACGATTCCTTATAGTGCCACTATAGGTGAAGGTTTTTACATAGGTCATCACTCAGGCATTATTATTAATGCAAATGCAGTTATAGGTTCTCATTGCAACAT
>JANQTO010000519.1 GCA_030731685.1 Nonlabens sp. | reverse complement strand
TAGGCGCTAGAAAGTTAGAATGGTTAACTCTCATCCATTTACTGCCAGCTATAAGTCCATAACTATTATGACTTATGGTGCTTTCTACAGCAAATAGACTAGGTTCAAATAAATCTTGAAACACAATTTTTTCAAAAGAGCCTTTAATACTCAGTGAATAATCAGGACTTAACTGAATCCCATACAACTGAGCGTTTGCTTGGAAGAAATAATCAGAAACCAAATTAGTCTGAAAGTTTAAACTAGTATTTATCCTGGTGACATTTTTAAGTCTATTTAAATTACTCCATAATTCTAAATTGAGTCCAAAGGGATTATTAATCAAACCAGGATTTCCCGCTATGATTAGATGAGGCCTGATTGGAAGATTGCAGTCTAAATTAGAGAGAAGATTGAATACCACATAATCATCTGTATAGCGATTTATTGTAAATTCTAATGATTCCAATCCAGTGTAAGAAATTACAATAGTTGTTGGCACGTTTTGAAATGTAATGCTAAAGTCCCCATTAAAGTTTGTAGAGACAAAATTTGAAGTTCCTTTTTCCGCAATGGTAGCGCCAAACAACGGCTCTCCACTAATATCTAAAACTTTTCCTTTTATAGTTTGTTGACCTAAAAGAAAGTAACTCATAAGAATCATCATCGATGAAGCTAAAGTTTTCTTGCATGCAATCATAATCTTCGCTTTTACTAATAACTGAAAAAGCTACTCTTTATACATCCCAACAACCAGCTCGCCTTTATCGTTCATCATTGCTCGGTACATACCTGGCGTGTTAAAATTCATGGAGATGTTTCCTAAATGGTCCAGCGCAACCACTCCGCCCGTACCACCTAAGTCAACTAACTTTTTTTGAACGACAGTTTCTGTTGCTTCTTCTAGTGTCAAGCCTTTATATTCCATTAAGGCACTAATATCATAAGCTACTTGTGCGCGTATAAAATACTCGCCGTGGCCCGTACTAGAAACACCACAAGTTGCATTGTTTGCATAGGTACCGCTACCTATGATAGGTGCGTCGCCTATACGTCCATATTTTTTATTAGTCATACCACCAGTACTTGTACCAGCTGCAATATTGCCTTTTTTATCAAGAGCTACACAACCTACGGTTCCATATTTTGAATCTTTTGTAAATGCATCTTGAAGTTGGAGCACTGCCGCTTGTGGGTCTTTGTCGGCTTCTGCTTTTAGTACGCGCTGTAAACCGTCGTATCTATTTTGTGTAAAGAAGTAGGAATTAGGTACAATTTCTATTGCTGGGTCGTTTAACGCTTTCGCGAAAGCGTCACCACCAGCACCACTCAACATCACATGCTCTGAATTTGTCATCACTTTTCTTGCGAGGGAAATAGGATTTTTTACCGTACTGATACCTGCAACTGCACCAGCGTTTAGCGTTTTTCCATCCATGAAACTGGCATCTAAAGAATTTGTACCGTCATGCGTGAAAACCGCACCCTTACCGGCGTTAAACAACGGTGAGTCCTCCATAATTCTGATGGTTGCTTCCACAGCGTCCATAGCATCGCCGCCATTTTTGAGGATTTCGTGACCTACCTTAATAGCTTCTGCTAGTTTGTCATTATAAGCAAGCTCCAGCTCTGGAGTCATATTTTCTTTTTTGATGGTGCCAGCGCCACCGTGAATGACTATGGCAAATTCATTAACCTGTTCTGGCTCTGGGTCTTCAGAGTCACCTATCTCCATCTTATAGGTACATGATGAAATAATAATTACAAGAAATAAATAGAATACGTTTTTCATAGGAAGTTTGATTAATAGCTTTAACTAAGTACTCACTGATAAATAATGCTTGAAGTAC
>JANQTO010000518.1 GCA_030731685.1 Nonlabens sp. | reverse complement strand
TTTGCGGTAGACGCGTTTTATGATGCACCTATAGGTGACAAAGGCGCAGCCATCACCGCTTATGCGAGCTACCAAAACAACAACTACGGCAACAACTTCATACTGGGCCAGACGTACGAGACGGGTTCCATGATTTATGGCCACGTGGGCTACTTAATCCCAAGTAAAAACGAGCATTTAAAAATACAGCCCTATGTGTCTATGAACTCTCGCAGCATAGACGCAATAGACGATAATGCGTCGCGACTGGGCATAGGTGGCAACCTCTATTTTAGCGGTCACCACTCTAAATTATCTGTAGAATATGCAACCGAAAAATATGGCAACCTAGATGCTGTGGGCACACTCACCATACAGGCCATGATTTATTTATAACCTTTAAAAACAAGCTATTATGTCACAAAAAAACGATAACGCCACCGCTTACTGGAAAGAAAACATTAAGTATGTAGGTATTTTACTAGCCATTTGGTTCCTGGTTTCTTACGGTGCAGGAATTCTATTTAAAGATGCACTAAACAATTTTAGACTGGGCGGTTTTAAACTGGGTTTCTGGTTTGCACAGCAAGGTTCTATTTATGTTTTTGTCATCCTCATTTTTGTCTATGTACGTATTATGAACAAGTTAGATAAAAAATATGGCTACGACGAGGAATAAATAAGTCCACTATAGCTGTATGTGTTTCGCTTTCGCGAAAGCGAACTACCCCAAATACCCAATCACTTAAAACAAACATTAACGAGCTTTAAAGCAGCCTGCACGGTTTGCCTGCTCACACTAAATCAACTATTATGGATGTTCAAACCTGGACTTATATTATCGTAGGACTTACATTTGCCCTATACATAGGCATTGCGATATGGACACGCGCTGGTTCTACAAATGAATTTTATGTAGCCGGTGGCGGCGTTTCACCACTTGCAAACGGTATGGCCACTGCTGCCGACTGGATGAGTGCCGCGTCGTTCCTGTCTATGGCTGGAATTATAGCCTTTGCCGGCTACGACGGTTCGGTGTATCTCATGGGCTGGACTGGTGGATATGTGCTACTTGCATTACTCCTTGCCCCGTATCTTAGAAAATTTGGGAAGTTTACTGTTCCTGATTTTATAGGTGACCGGTACTATTCTAAAACGGCTAGGCTCGTTGCTGTATTTTGTGCATTACTGGTGTCGTTTACTTATGTAGCTGGTCAAATGCGAGGTGTAGGACTTGTTTTTTCCAGATTTCTAGAGGTTGAAATTAACACGGGTGTTATCATAGGCATGATAATCGTGTTGTTTTATGCCGTTCTAGGTGGTATGAAAGGAATCACCTACACACAGGTAGCACAATACTGTGTACTCATATTTGCATTTATGGTTCCAGCCATATTTATCTCCATACAAATGACTGGTAACCCTGTACCGCAGCTGGGTATGGGCAGTACCTTAAATGACGGCTCAGGTATGTATTTACTGGATAAACTAGACGGTTTAAGCACCGAACTGGGTTTTGCTGCGTATACTGATGGGTCTAAGGATTTAATAGACGTGTTTGCAATTACCCTTGCGCTCATGGTAGGTACTGCAGGTTTACCGCATGTTATAGTACGTTTCTTTACCGTAAAACGTGTAAAGGATGCACGTAAGAGTGCAGGCTGGGCATTATTGCTTATCGCTATTCTTTACACAACTGCTCCAGCAGTAGCAGTGTTTGCTAAAACAAACATGATGGACGCTGTAGTAGGTAAAACCTATGAAGAGCAACCTAAATGGTTGAAGAATTACGAAGATATAGGTCTTATTGCCTGGACAGATAAAAATGGCGTCGGAAAAGTACAGTATGGAC
>JANQTO010000517.1 GCA_030731685.1 Nonlabens sp. | reverse complement strand
CCATTAATGCAACGCAAGCACCAGCGGTAAGTTTCCTTACCTATTGGACAGCTGGCATACGTAACGATGTACCTGTTTTTAAAAGCAGTTCGAAGAAGATGACACTGGTTTACCCTAATGATGCCGCTGGCAAGAAAATACAACTCAAAGGTGAGTTCACAAACTGGGCACCGGTGGACTTAGCAAATGTGGACGGTAAGTTACAACTAGAATCTACAGTACCGCAAGGAACATTTCAATACCTCTATCTTATAGATGGAGTAGAAGAAAAGCTTACTGAAAAAGACCTTAATCTAGTCTCAAACGGACAAGGTGGTTTCAATAGGTTGCTCGATAATGGTCGCACGGCTTTACCTGCACAACTTGCTTACGGCGAGATTCTAGAAAACGGTTTTACATTTAAAACCACTGGACAGCTCGATAATGTCGTGGTGCTTTATGAGAATCAGCTGCTGGAACCTGTCATTATAGATGGTGCGCTGCAAGTAAACTTACCCGAAAGAGATTTTAAAGACCGTAAAACCAAAACCCAACTCGTGCGCGTGTATGCCAGCGATGCCAGCGGTCGTACAAACGACTTGCTCGTTCCCGTCCAAAATCGCCAGGTTGTTAAAGACCCAAGCAAACTCACAAGACAAGATTTCCACACGCAAGTACTGTATTTTATGATGGTGGACCGCTTTCTGGATGGTGATAAAAACAATACAAAACCCGTAGATGACCCAGAAATAGACCCAAAAGCAAACTACATGGGTGGCGACCTTGCTGGTGTGCTTGCAAAAATTAAAGACGGCTATTTTACAGACATGGGTATTAATACTATATGGCTGTCGCCCATCACCCAAAATCCAGAAACTGCCTACGGACTTTGGCCAGAACCACGCACAAAATTCAGTGGTTATCACGGTTACTGGCCTATTTCTAATACGCAAGTTGACCATCGTTTTGGCGACCAGCAGCTCATGGAGCAGCTGATAGAAGAAGCCCATAAACGTGACATTAATGTAATTCTTGATTATGTCGCAAACCATGTTCATGAGGAGCATCCAGTATATAAGGAGCATCCAGACTGGGCTACAAACCTGTATTTGCCAGACGGCAGTTTGAATACAGAACGCTGGGACGACCACAGGCTCACGACCTGGTTCGACACCTTTATGCCTACGCTCGATTTTAGTAAGCCCGAGGTCGTTGAGAAAATGACTGACTCTGCGCTTTACTGGGTTACAAAGTATAAATTGGACGGTTTCCGCCACGATGCTACAAAGCACGTTCCCGAGGCTTACTGGAGAACACTTACTCAAAAAATACGCAACAACACCAGCAGGCCCATTTATCAAATAGGCGAGACTTACGGCTCTTATGACCTCATACGCAGCTATGTGAGCACTGGTATGCTAGACGCTCAGTTTGATTTTAATATGTATGATAGTGCTGTTTCCGCTTTCGCGAAAGCGGACAACGATTACAGCAACCTAGCCGAAATACTAGGTAAAGGACTGGAATACTACGGCTATCACCACGTGATGGGAAACATCTCTGGGAATCAAGACCGACCGCGATTTATAACCTACGCAAGTGGCGATGTAAGCTTTGCCGAAGATGCAAAAAAAGCGGGCTGGACACGAGAAATAGGAATGAGCGACACCACAGCTTACGACCGTTTAGGAATGTTGCAAGCTTTTAACATGAGCATACCTGGCGTTCCCGTTATCTATTACGGTGATGAATATGGCAGCATAGGAGCAGGTGACCCAGACAATCGTAAGATGATGCGCTTTAATGACTTAAATGAGCGTGAAAAATCACTTAGAAAACGGGTACAAGAACTC
>JANQTO010000516.1 GCA_030731685.1 Nonlabens sp. | reverse complement strand
AGTTTGCCGTCCAGAAAAGGCAAGACGGCGCCACCATTTTAGAAGCTGCCATAGAAGGAGCAAAAATGCGTTTCAGGCCTATTTTAATGACCTCCTTTGCCTTTGTAGCCGGTTTAATTCCATTAGTATTGGCATCTGGTGCTGGCGCTATTGGTAACCGTACCATAGGTGGTTCGGCCATGGGTGGAATGCTTATAGGAACCTCGCTTGGAGTTCTTGTTATTCCTGGGCTGTATTACGTGTTTGCTTCCTTGGCAGACGGTCGCGGTCTTATCAAAGGTGAAACGCACGAGCCTATTTCTGAAGAGTTTGTAAGGACTGCAAATGAAAATCGCGAGACTAAACAAGAGGTAAGTAAACTGCGCAGCATTTTAGAAAAAATGAAGCGTAAGGACAAAAATTCTAAACTCTAAAAAATCATGTATTTATATATAAAGAGAATAATCATTATCTGGGCAGCTGCAGCAACAGTGTATGCCTGTGCACCTTCCATGACGGTTCGTGAATCTAAGATGGAACTTCCTGGAACCTTTAACGAAACTCTTGCAGACTCACTCAACGTGGCTTCCATGCCATGGAAAGATTTTTATACCGAGCCTGAGTTGCAAATCTTAATAGAGCAAGCGCTTGCAAACAATCAGGAACTCAACATTATGTTGCAGCAAGTAGCCATGGCGCAAAACGAGATTCAGGCGCGCAAAGGAGAATACTTGCCGTTTGTTACCGTAAATGCCGGTGCCGAAGTTGAGAAAGTAGGTAAAAACACGAGAAATGGTGCGGTAGAAGAAAACTTACCGATAGCTGAAGGCAAGTCCTTTCCAGACCCGTTGACAAACTACTCCACAAGGCTTTCTGCAACTTGGGAACTGGACGTTTGGAAAAAATTGCGCAATGCAAAAAAAGCCGCAGTGCTAGAGTACCTAGCCACGCAAGAAGGGCGTAATTTCATGATTACAAACCTAGTTTCAGAGATAGCCGATGCTTACTATGAACTGCTAGCCCTAGACGCGAGACTTTCTATAATTGACGAAAACCTTTCCATTCAAAACAATGCGCTCAGAATTGTGCGTTTGCAAAAAGAGGCTGCCCGCGCAACAGAGCTTGCCGTGCAACGTTTTGAGGCTGAGGTTTTTAAGAATAGGAGTGAACGTTTTAAAGTGAAACAAGAAATAACAATTACACAAAACCGAATCAACTTCTTGCTAGGTCGTCAACCAGAAGCGGTAGCACGTGGTGCACAACCTTTTTTGGACCGTGTTATAGACAGCATGGCAACAGGTTTACCGTCACAATTACTGCGCAACCGTGCAGACGTCAGACAAGCTGAGCAAGAGCTAGCGTCCGCCAAAATCAACGTTATGGTTGCTAGAGCAAACTTCTATCCGTCGTTTGCGCTGCGAGCAAATGTAGGTCTAGAAGCCTTTAATCCGCAATACCTAACACGTACTCCAGAATCTCTATTATATGGATTGATGGGTGATATGGTCGCGCCGCTTATTAATAGAAACGCTATAAAAGCGACCTATAATAATGCAAACGCACGCCAGTTGCAAGCTGTTTTTGAGTATGAGAAAACCGTGCTTAATGGCTATATTGAGGTCGTAAACGAGCTTTCCAATATCCAAAACTTGAACGAAAGCTATTCACTTAAAGCATCGCAAGTAAATGCGCTTACAAAATCCATAGAGATTTCAAACAGGCTGTTCCAGTCTGCCCGGGCAGACTATATGGAAGTGCTTCTTACGCAGCGTGACGCTTTGGAGTCTAAGATTGAACTTGTAGAAACCCGCAAGGAGCAATACCATGCCCGCAACAGCCTGTTCCGTGCACTGGGCG
>JANQTO010000515.1 GCA_030731685.1 Nonlabens sp. | reverse complement strand
AATTTCAAAACTCACTCAAACCATGGTTTTTATTTTTTCTCAAATAATTTCACAAAGAGCTAAACCGCCCCTACAACAAATAAACCAATACTAAAAAATCTAATCATACGACCAGTAATACCCATACCGAAAAAAGGTATTTCCCAATGCAGCATCATCAAAAAGCCAGCGATAAGGTTTACTACTATACCTAATGCTGCTATTGAAATGATATATTTATATGTTACATTCATGCTTCTATTTTCCTCGCTTTCGCGAAAGCGAAACCATTACGACTCCTCAATAACATCCAGCTCCACTTTCAAATTATCGATAATGAAGTCTTGTCTGGTTGGTGTGTTTTTTCCCATGTAAAAGCTAAGCAGTTCCTCGATGCTTAAGTCGTCGTCCATCATTAATGGGTCCAGGCGCATGTCCTCACCTATAAAGTGCTTAAACTCATCGGGGCTTATCTCGCCAAGTCCTTTAAATCGGGTGATTTCTGGGCTTTTACCAAGTTCGGCAAGGGCAGCGGCGCGTTCCTCGGGTGTGTAGCAATAGCGTGTTTCTTTTTTATTGCGAACTCTAAAAAGCGGTGTTTGCAATATATAAACATGCCCTTTTTTAATGAGTTCTGGAAAAAACTGTAAGAAAAACGTGATAAGCAGCAACCTGATGTGCATACCATCCACATCGGCATCTGTTGCGATTACGATTTTGTTGTAACGTAGGTCCTCCATGCTATCCTCTATATTCAAGGCAGCTTGCAGTAAATTAAATTCCTCGTTTTCATAAACAATTTTCTTGCTCATGTTGTAGGAGTTCAAAGGTTTACCACGTAGCGAAAACACAGCTTGTGTATTCACATTACGACTTTTTGTTATGGAACCACTCGCACTATCGCCCTCGGTAATAAAAAGGGTACTTTCTAGGTTGTTCTCTTTTTTAGAATCGTCGAGGTGTACACGGCAATCACGCAGTTTTTTATTGTGCAGACTTGATTTTTTTGCACGGTCACGAGCCAGCTTGCGTATTCCCGATAGTTCTTTGCGCTCGCGCTCTGCCTGCATGATTTTGCGTTGCAGCGCGTCTGCTACCTCTGGATGTTTGTGCAGGTAATTATCGAGATTGGTTTTTATGAAATCATTTATGAAGGTACGCACAGTTGGTAAATCGCCACCCATGTCTGTAGAGCCTAACTTGGTTTTAGTTTGCGATTCAAAAACAGGCTCCATAACCTTAATGGCTATGGCGCTCACAATGGACTTACGCACATCGCTTGCGTCATAATCTTTTTTGTAAAACTCTCGTATGGTCTTTACCACAGACTCTCTAAAAGCGGCTTGGTGCGTTCCACCTTGCGTGGTGTTTTGCCCATTTACAAAAGAGTGATACTCTTCAGAATACTGTGTTTTTGAGTGCGTTATGGCTATTTCTATATCTTCACCGCGCAGGTGAATAATATCATAGAGCCTGTCGTCTTCTTTTATTTGCTCGGCAAGTAAATCCTTCAGACCATTTTCAGAATAGAACTTTTCACCGTTATAAATGATAGTAAGACCTGTGTTTAAGTACACATAGTTTTTAAGCATACGCGAGACATACTCAGGTCGGTATTTAAAATTCTTGAAAATATCGGCATCGGGTATAAAGGTCATTTTAGTTCCTTTACGCCTGGTAGTTTCTTCAAGCATCTCTTGATTTGTAAGCTGCCCACGCTCAAAATCGGCACTGGCGCTGCGACCGTCACGGGTAGATTCTACTCTAAAATAGCTGGAGAGTGCATTTACGGCCTTAGTTCCTACTCCTATATCTTCACCGCGCAGGTGAATAATATCATAGAGCCTGTCGTCTTCTTTTAT
>JANQTO010000514.1:1356-9029 GCA_030731685.1 Nonlabens sp. | reverse complement strand
GCTAGCGCTTCGCCTCTAAAGCCTTTGGTATGTAGATTAAATAAATCATCGGCTACTGAAATTTTAGAAGTGGCGTGGCGCTCAAAAGCCATACGAGAATCGAGCATGCTCATTCCTTTGCCATTATCTATAACCTGGATAAGGGTTTTACCTGCGTCTTTTACTGAAAGGGTAATTTGTGTCGCTCCAGCATCCACAGCATTTTCAACAAGCTCTTTAACAACACTTGCTGGTCGCTGTACCACCTCGCCTGCGGCAATTTGGTTAGCCACATGGTCTGGAAGTAACTTTATAATTTCTGACATGTAGTCTTAAAACTTGAAAATGGATAGGTCAAAATCGATGAGCCACAGGAACAATAAAACCAAAACAGCGACAATGATATAAATACGTTTACGAACCAGATAGTCAGAACCTTCCTTATAATCATTTATAGCATTGATAAACTTACCTTTAAGTCCTACACGCTGTATGGTAGAACGATGTTCATCAAAAGTGTGCTTTATTTCAAAGGGTTTGCGGTCCTCGCTTGATTTGTAATAACGCGGTTCGTAATCGTACTTCTTGTTTGTTCTTTTTCCTATGATTCCCATAACTATTGTACTACAAAGTTAGTAATTGTTAGGGTGTTTATAAAGCAAAGACGATGCCTGTTTTGAACAAAATCAGGTTCTGAACTAAACGCGCATTTATAAATTTAAAAGAGAAGGAAACTATACTTATTCAAAAGCGCTACAAATTCTTGATAGCAGCCATTTTTATAGCCGCAATGGCAGCTTCGTCACCTTTATTTCCATGAATACCACCGCTGCGAGCTATGGATTGCTCCTTGGTATCATCAGTAAGTACGCAAAAGATTACGGGAATGCGGGTTTTGTTGAGATTGAGGTCTTTGATACCAGCCGTAACTCCATGACAAACAAAGTCAAAATGAGCCGTTTCTCCACGTATAACAGAACCTATGGCAATTACAGCGTCGAGACTTTTCTTACGTAGTTTGCTGGTTGCAGCATACGTAGAATGCTGCATCTTGCGGCAACCGTAAATAAGTTCAAAAGAACCTGGAACATTAAGCCTGTGAATATTTCCTGCTGGAACACCGCATGCAACGAGCGTTGCAACGGCACCATTATAAAGATTCTCTGTAATATCATCATTCCACTCAGAAACCACAATGCCTATGCTCATTTCACGAGCGTCTGGCAAACTGTTTATATCGTAGTCTGATAAGTTCTTTCCTGCGGTAGCCATGAAGGTTTAGTTTGCAGCCTCGGCCTGCCCCAATAGTACCTTAGCAGTGCTTACCTCTTCGCTTGCTGGATAATCGTCTACAATGGTATTTAAGTATTCAATAGCTTCACTATTCTTTTTTGAAGCGATTGCAGCCTGTGCAGCCTTCAATAAAAACTTAGGTGTTGTAAAAGAGTTAGCGCTCAATTCAGATGCTTTAACATAATAAGAAACTGCATCACCAGCTTGCTTTGCATTTACAAGGGCATCACCTATTCCAGCTTGTGCCATTGCAGCAAGGACAGAATCACCACCGTCATATTTCGTAAGATAATCTATAGCTTTCTGATAGTTTTTACCACCTAGATTCAAATATGCCATACCTATCTGGTAGTTTGCGATATTACCTGCGTCAGTTCCAGAATATTCATCGGCAATTTTAAGAAGACCGAATTTACCTTCACCACCATTAAGAGCTAGGTTATACAAAGAGTCTTGTTCTGTTCCCGTCGCGTTCACAGCTTGCTCATAAAAAGCATTTGCTTGTGTCACCTCATTAACGGCCTCATCCTGCTTAGGGTCAAGTACAAATAATTTTACAAGAAAACCTATAAAAGCGATAAGAGCGATAGCTCCAAGAACGTAAAGAATAATCTTTTGATTTCTTTCAAACCACTCCTCTGCTCTGTTTGCGCTTACGTCCAGTGTTTCAAAAACCTCAGCCGTTGCACTATCGTTTGCAGCTGCAGCGTCGTACCCGTCTAATTCGGTGTTGTCAGTTTCTGGTTTCGTCTTCGGTTTATATCCTCGTTTATTATAAGTTGCCATCTGTTGATTTAAATTGAACGCGCAAAAATATGATTTTTATCGGTAACTAAAAACGTGATTAATGGTTATTATGCTCGGTTTTATAGAAGTACCTTTGTAGGGATGAATTAGGGCTTGTTAGGAGTTCGCTTTCGCGAAAGCGGAACAACCACAACAACCTTACTACCAGTTAAATACAGTATTTAAAGCATGCAACTCACGTCCCTAGACCTTATTAATTATAAAAGTTTTCAAACAGCCGATTTTGTGCTTGACGAGAAAATAAACTGTTTTGTAGGCAATAATGGTGTAGGAAAAACAAACGTGCTGGACGCGATTTATCACCTCGCTTTTGCAAAAAGCTACTTTAATCCCGTAACGGTCCAGAACATACGTCACGACGAAGATTTTTTTGTTATAAGCGGCACCTTTCTTAAAAATGAGCAGCAAGAAAAAGTAGTTGTAAGTGCAAAGCGCGGTCACAGTCGCGTTATAAAACGCAACGGTAAGATTTACGATAAAATCAGTGAACACATAGGACTTATACCGCTGGTTATCATATCGCCAGCAGACCGCGACCTGATAATTGAGGGCAGTGAGACCAGGCGCAAATTTCTCGATGGGGTTATTTCATTAAGTAACAGCGGCTACCTGACTAAACTTATTACCTACAATAAACTGGTGCAGCAACGAAATGCGTTGCTTAAATATTTTTATGCAAATCGCAAGCATGACAGCGCAGCACTTGCAGTTTATAATGAGCAACTAAGCGGTTTAGGCGATTATATTCACGCGACGAGGCTTGAATTTATGGAGCAGTTTACTCCCATTTTCAAAAAATATTATGAGCGCATATCGCAGTCTAATGAGCTCGTTCACATTTCCTACGACAGCCAGCTCACAGGTTCTACGGCTATGGAACAATTTGAAGCGTCGCTACAAAAAGATATGCAACTGCAATACACAAGCGCTGGTGTTCATAAGGACGATTTAGGCTTTTTGCTGAAAGAGCATCCTATAAAAAAATATGGCAGCCAGGGCCAGCAAAAAAGCTTTTTAACCGCGCTCAAGCTCGCCCAATTTGAATTTATAAAACAACAAAGTGGTACTGTCCCTATACTATTGTTAGATGATATTTTTGACAAACTGGACGAGCAACGCGTTTCCCAATTAATAGGAATGGTAAATGATGAGCAATTTGGCCAGTTGTTCATAAGCGATACGCATCCAGAACGTACGGAGCAAGTTGTTAAGGAAATCCACCAATCTTATAAGATATTTAAATTATGAAAAAATCCATATTCGTTTTGCTGCTTCTAGCAATCACAAGCTGTACAACCTCAACAAATGAAACCTTGCAGTCCATTAACGGCTACTGGAATATTGACACTGTGGAAATGGAAGACGGCAGCGAACGCGAGTTTCCATTTTCGAACCATATGGACCATTTTGCTATTAAGGAAACAAGCGGAGTTAAAAATAGGGTAAGCCCAACGTACGATGGCAAGTTCATCAATTACGGCAGTCCAGTTCCTTTTAAATGGGAAGACCGTGATGGCAAGCTGTTTTTAATGTTTAATGACGGTGAAAGCAAATACGAGCAAGAAGTGGTAGAGGCAAATGCTGAAACCATGACCTTACTGCACGAGAATGGAACACGATATTTCTACAAGCGCTATAGTAATGAGGAACAATAAGAAAGAAGAGTTTGTTAATATGAGTGACGCCCTGAAAGATTTCAAGGCACAGAACAAGCTTGTCAAGGGTTTTGAAAAGGTAGACGTGGATATGGCCTGGAAAGAAGTTATGGGCGCTGGTGTCGTGTCGTACACAACACAGGTACGCTTTTTAAACGGCACGCTGACCGTTAACCTGTCATCGTCTGTACTGCGTGAGGAATTACTTTACGGTCGCACAAAGATTATTGCAAATCTTAATGAGTATCTTAAGAAAGATGTGATTGTGAAATTGGTGTTGCGGTAGATAGCTCAATTTAAAAATGAGTCTATAAAGTTGATTTGATTATTTAATCGGCACTTCTTTCACCGAGCTATCGCTAGTCTTAAAGGTAGTTTGTCGCTGTAAATTTTTACGGAAAAGCTTTTCATAGAGTTCGCGTATGGTATCAAAATCAACAGAATATTGAAGGCCTATTCCCTGCGTGTAGTTCTCTTGCTGGCCTATTTGTTGTAAGCTATTTTCTCTGTTGAACAGTTTGAGGCGTAGCGTTCCATCGTCGTTAATAAGAAATTCAACCTCAACATTTCCTATAATCGCACGCTCTGTAGCGCTTGTGGTTCCTACTGGAACTCCTAGCCTACCGTTTATGAGAATTCTGTCTGTAATTTGTGTACTTAATGTGATACCAAAACGGTCTGAGCGCTGTATATCTGAATTAGGATTTCGTTCGGACGCCTCATAACTTACACCAAAATCAAATCTACTATCCTCATTGCGAACTAAGTCATTAACAATGCCTGTAAAGCTTTCTACAAGATTACCTGATACCGCATTTTGTCCTATACTGTTTGGATTGTAAAAGGAACCTGTGCCCACAAGAGATAATGCCTGTAACTGTCGCTGTGCCTTATCCTGCAAACGGTATTGCAACTCAGAGGTTACCACAGACGATGCATTAGGAAATCTGATATTAAATTGCGGGTCAAAATAAGTAAGGTTACCATCGAGTGTGGTAACAACCTCCACAGGAATTTGTGCATTTAGATTAGGATTGTCTAGCAGTACAGACGGATTTGCATTTGTCTTATAAACCGCACTTACATTTATGTTTGCTTTAATAGGGTCACCGTTCCAGTCAATCGTTCCACCTGGTTCTATAATAAATCCTTTATTCACAAGCCCTAAGTACTTAAAGTTGTAGACTCCTTCAGTAACGATGAAGTCACCGTTCATAACAAACTTGCCACTGGTATTAATTTCTAACTTAAGATTTCCATAACCACGTCCATTGAGGTTACTACCGTTTGCAGGGTCTACGGTAATTTCTACTTCAGCATCTGGTGTGATTTTAAGGTCAAAAACAAGTTCTAAACCACCTATCGCCTTTTGCTCCAGTACTTTGCCTGATATTTTTGCGGCTTTCTCAGCAGGACTGAGAAAGTAAATAGCTGACGTGTCTGCAACCGACTCACCGTCGTTGATAGGCACTTTAAAAATTGTCCCTTTTTCTGAGGTTGCTGTGACGACAATTTCTATTTTGTCCGTGGGTCCTTTAATGGTTGCATCGCCATCAATAAAGGCTGTTCCGTAATACAAGGATTCTGCTGTGAGTTCCGTATCTAAAACCAGTAGTCTCTTTGAAGCGATACTAAGGTCCAGATTCCAAAAACCGAAATTTTGATGATTTATCCTACCACCCAAAATACCTGAAGTATTGTATTTGGTATCGGTTAATTTGAGGTCATTAAAATCAATGGTTTTTGAAGTAATATCAACAATGGAATTGTTTTGAATGTCAAAATCTGTATTGAGGTAGGGAACTCTAAGTCCTGCATCTATGAGTCGCAAACTGCCATCTACCTTTGGGTCTAACAATGGGCCGCGCACTTGTGCCCTGCCACTTGTAAGGCCTCGTATATTGTCGACCACAATGCCTCCAAACGGATTCAAGGCGACAAGATTAAAATCGGTAAATACGGCATCCATTTCAATAGTGCTTTCCTCACCAGATGTATCTATGAACCCTGTTGCTTTAAATGTTTTACTGCGCTCGTCTGCAAGTTGTGCGTTAATGGTATATCGGGTAAGGTCCTCGTTACCTAAAACCTGCATGTCAAAATCACCTAGTTCTGTCTCATTAATTGCCAGTTCTTTAATAGTAAAATCACTGGAAGGACTGTACTTTCCTACCGTTTGTTTGACATTCAACGAGCCATTTATTCTACCGCGCAAATCGAGGGAATCCATAGGTTTCAGCAAACTTGCAATGCGCACATTATCAAAATCCAACTTGATATTTTTTGTGTCATTTCCTTGCAATTCACCAGCGAGCAAAACGCGTTCCTCGTTATGCCTTATAAGTAAGGTATCTAACGCAAAGCTCTTAAAATCATGGTCAAAACGTAACTGCACATCTTTATTCTGCTCGTTAAGCGTCCATTTGTTTCCTTGAAAGGTTATGTCGCTGGTACGTATACCTACAACACTGCTGTTTTCAGCATTTACCGTATGGTAAAAACTGAGGTTATACTTGTCCTCTGCCCTATCCTTACTCGCAAACTCGGTTCTGAATAGCAATGTGTCCTGTCGTGTCACGTTAATAAGTCTAAAATCGTCAACATCATACACGCCGTTTTTAACATTGTCTATTTTAATGAACGTATTAAATAGCGGGTTTTGATTATCTATCTGTACGTTAACATTATCGAGCAGTATGTCAAACGCGTTAATTTCAGGCGTCCTGAATGTTAGTTTAAAGAGTGATTCATTACTTGCCACCTGGCCTTTAATGATTGTGTTTTCGCCTAGAGCGATATCGGGAAAAAACAGGTCTACAATCTTATCATAGATTTGAAACTCGTAGGACATATACTGGTCGCGCGTAATGGTTTTAGAACGATAATTAGTATAAACGCTGCCTATCGCATTTTTGAACAGTTCCGGAATTTCAGCAAGTATGAATTTTCCAGAAATTTCGCCTTCTACGATATCAGGGCTGTTAATGGTTATAAAACGTTCATCATCTCTAAATAAACTTTCTATTTTAAAGTCCTCAAAATAATAGTCTTGATTTTCGTTTCTGTAACTGGTATCAAAGAAATCTATATGTCCCTTTACATCGTCGAGCGTAGTTCCCTGCATGTCCATCACTATGCGACCTTTGAGAACAGAAACATCATCTCTAGTAAATAAGTTGATGGCTTTTAAGTCGGCAAAGCCAATGTTTGCGTCGAACTTGTAAATATTTTCTTTTTTGGAGAAATCTACGAGACCGTCAAAGTCCATAGTAAGGTTTGGGTCATTTATAGCCAATCTACCATCAAATAACGGTTTTTTGAAAGTTCCATCTATATCAATATTCCTATAAGTGTAGCCGTTATAAGTAATGCTCGTCACGCCACCTTGCACGGTGGTATTTAATTGGTCTACGTTAAAACCACGACCATGTACCACAACATCCAGCGATGTATTCCCAAGTTCAGCAATGCTAGCAAGCTTGCCCACATCTAGATTATCTAGTTTGATACGACCATCATAAGATGCGTTACCCGATGTTATGTCGCCCATGACAAGGTCGGTATCAAACGCAGCTTTGTTAGAAGTTCCTTTTAATTTAGACACCAGCATGTTGCGGTCTACAGATGCGTAACCAGCAGCGGTCACCGTTCCAAGGTCCGTCACTTGCTGCGGAAAAATACCTCCTAAAATATTCGGTAAGAACTCTTCTAAATCTCTGGTGCTTGCCTGCAGGATTGTAAAGGTTCCTTCTATAAAAAAGTCGTCTCTATTATCGAGTAAATTAGTCAGATGCATATCGCCCTTTATAGCAATATCATTAAGAGCAGTGGCATCAAGGTTTTTTAGTACGATGTTGTTGAGCGTTCCCGACATATCTCCTTGAAGCTGTCATTGCTCGTGTGGCAGAATCTCGTTATAAAAATATCGCAATTCATTAG
>JANQTO010000514.1:0-1346 GCA_030731685.1 Nonlabens sp. | reverse complement strand
GTTGCTACTCGTGCGTCGTCTATGCTAAAATCCCATTGTACCTTATTATTAAAATCACTAAAGCCCTCTACAGTATAGTTTAAAGCTAAGTCTCCTTTGATAAAAGACGCCGCTGTTGTTAGCTCTAGGTCAGTCGCATAAATATGCTCTCTTGTGTAAGTCAAGTCTGTTTGTAGGTTTTTAACGACCAGACCATCTTCTTCATTCCCATAACGCATGGCACTTGTGAACATGGTGAAATTAGCATTGGTAATAGGCGCATGTATTTCACTATTAATTATAGAAAGTGACTGTGCGTCTAGATTCATATCGCGCGCTCTAAATAAAATAGGTAGTGTACTTTCCTCATCTTCTACATTAACGCGCGCATTTGTAAGCGTTAGCGCTCCCACTTTCAACTTAAAAGGTTTAGCGTTTGGGTCTGATGGGGTTGTTCTAAATTTTTCAAGAAAAAGCATGAGATTATCACGTGTATCGCCTTTATAACGTACCATGTTAAAATAAAGACCATCTATTCTGGTTGCTCCTAAATCAGGTTCTCCAGCAAACAAATCGCCAAAGCTTATAATTGAAGTTTCTAACTCCTTAAAGGCTATAACTGTATCTTTCTTATGGTCCAGCGCTCTTGCTGTTCCAATTTTTACAGAACCTTTATAGGTCAAGGCTACTTTATCTATCTTAATATCAGTACCGTAGGTTTCGTTCAGGTTATTTGTAAGATATTGTGCGGCACGCGTTTGTACCGACGGAAAAGAAAATGCAAATACCAGCAATAAAAACAGTACCAGAAGTACCAGTACCGCACGCAACAGTATTTTAAAAATCTTTTTAATGAGAGAAAGTTTATTTTTGCAAAGGTGGCAATATTTGTGCCTTTAATCATATAATGAAAATAAAAAATACGTATATCCTTGCCATTGAGTCCTCTTGTGACGACACAGCCTGTGCTATTTTGAAAAACAACACCGTTTTATCAAATCGTGTGGCTGGTCAAAAGGTTCATGAAGCATACGGTGGCGTCGTTCCCGAGCTTGCCTCTAGAGCACACCAGTCTAACATTATTCCTGTTGTTCATGAGGCCATTAAAGAAGCCGGGATTACAAAACATGATTTAAGCGCCATAGCATTCACTCGTGGTCCAGGCCTTATGGGCAGCTTGCTCGTAGGAACAAGTTTTGCTAAAAGTCTAGCGCTTTCCCTAGATATACCACTTATAGAGGTGCACCACATGCATGCTCACATACTTGCTCATTTTATAGACCACGGCCAGGCTATGCCTACGTTTCCATTTATCGCTTTAACGATAAGTGGTGGCCACACACAAATCGTGAAGGTAAATGCACATG
>JANQTO010000513.1 GCA_030731685.1 Nonlabens sp. | reverse complement strand
TCTTTATACAGGTGAGATGCCTAGCACTTTTGATGCAAATGTTGTTCTAGATGTTTATCGATACGATTTTGACCTCGTGCACGTAGTAGATTTAGAAAACCTAGCTCCGTTTGATGGAAGCACCATTTATATATCACAGCCGCTAGACCTTTCAAGCTTTGACACAGCAAGTGCAGCAGGCACTATAGATTTCGTGATTCATGTTCATGAGCAACTAGGAAGCATTTTACTCATTAACGGTGCTGAAAATAGCGACTACATCGCTCCTATCCAGCATGTACGCAGGCGAGAAACCATCGCCATGACACCTATTAATTGTCTTGCGGCCTTACATGCGGTTATAGGTAAGCCATTTATAGATGCAAGTGTTGCGCACAAGGCAAGTCATAAAGCACAGGTTTTAGACCTCATCAAAGACATTACGGGAACGACCAGCCAGCCGCTTGTAGGTTCAAGTGGGTTGTCCATTCAGTATGCCATTATGATGGGACTTATTCACGATGCGCAACTAAACCATCCAGGAAAGGCAATTAAATTCATCGTCCCACCAAACTGCTATGGTGGAACAAACGACCAAGCGCGTCGCGTTGCCGCATGTCTAGAAAACGTAGCAATTGTAGATTTACCGGTAGACGGCGACAGTGACATGGTACAAAGCATCGAGACCGTTCTTACCCAACTCGCAGCAGCAGATGCCATTCCATATATCATTGCAGAGATTCCTACGAATCCGCGTGTGGAGGTTCCAGACCTAGACGCACTGAAAGCAGCACTTACTAAAGAACGTTTTACGCCAGCAGGAACCAAAGCCATAGACCCAGTATTTATTCTAGACCAAACTTTTTGCCCCAATGTATTGTTCCTAGGTGAAGGGAAAACGCTTGAGGCTGTCCGCACCATATCTTACGCCAGCGGCTCTAAGTTCCCAAGTGGTGGAAAATGTACCGCAGGTTACTGTGTAGGAAATAATAAAACCGAAGGTTTACTGGAAAAAATCGCACTGCACCTGACGCTATGCGACAACGAGGCAACAGCCCTACAATATGAATTCCTAGCGCAGCAACTGCCGTCTATGAATACACGCATAGCGGCGGCTTATGAAAATACTCGAGAATTTGTAAGCTACATTCAAAAAACACTTCCCGAGGCAAAAATCAATTTTGTATCGGAAGAACTCGCAGCTGCTGGATTTACACCATCGGTTTTTTCGCTGGATTTACCTACAAAGGGCAACACGCCACAAGAAAAAGAAAAACATAAGCGAGAGCTCAATCTAAAACTCATTCATCTCATGATTGACATGATTCCTGACGAAAGCAAGTTTTGCGTAAGCTATGGCCAGCTTAAAGGTTGTTACTGGACCGTTCCCGCAACCTCAACCCAAGGAACTACCAAAGAAGGTGATAAAGATTACATCGTACGCGCATCGCTATCGCCAGACTTAAACCTGGTAAAGCACAAGGCCGTTTTTCAGGTTTTTGTTGATGAGTATTTAAGGTAGTTTTTAGGCAGTGAGTCTGTGAGTCTGTGAGTCGTTGAGTCTGTGAGTGGTGAGTCTTTGAGCTGTGAGTTTTGATTTTCACCCAGAAAAATTCATTTTAGACAAAAGGCCCCTATCAAACCATGTCGAGCGGCAGTCGAGACGTTGTTTGAGTCTGTGAGTGGTGAAACCTCTGAGGTTTAGCGCGCGGAAATAAGCAGGGAAAAACCTCTGAGGTTTTTAAACCAGATGGTAGTCGCTTATCAGATTTTATTTAGGTGATTGTTTTTGAGTAGTCTACGGCACCACCCATCTCTTATCCTGTCTCTAGGGAAGAGGTTTCCTTGGAACATGCAATGGCACG
>JANQTO010000512.1 GCA_030731685.1 Nonlabens sp. | reverse complement strand
GTTAGCACTATGGCGAGACATTTGTTAAGTGGCATTCCTTCCAGTTCAAGGTCTGCCGCAACACGTTTACGAATTTTAGGTAAAACCTTAGCAAACGCGGCCATTTTAAAGAACTTGGTCTGGTTGCGTAACAGTGACCAAAAGTCATGGTAACGATATACTTTTCTATTCTTTTCATCTCTACCTACACACTGTAGATGACCGTTAGGCACCTCACTTATACGCACTTTTTGCCATCCTGGTGGAATCACCAATTCCTTGATGCGTTTAAGTTGTGCTTTGTCTGTCAACCTTGTTTTGTTGTCTAAGAGGTATGAGTAACCACGACCGTGTTTTTTGCGATGTATGGTAAGGTGCTGGTCTTGTATATAAACGAGGTCTGCGAGGTGCGCTGCGAGCTCAGGTTGTTCCAGTGCATTTCTTATTTGTTCAGGTGAAATTGTCATGACCTAAACTTACCGCGATGTGACATCTGGTACTCTTAAAAAAAGGTCAATTAATAAAAGTTTAAAACTGTATAGTATTAATCCTTAAAGGTTGCCTGAAATAACGATGCAAATGCTACTTTGATTTTGGTTTTAATTTCTTCCATGGGAACTTGACGCTTAAGCTCGGCTGCTAGCGAGGTAACCGCTTTGTCATTAATTCCACACGGAATAATATGGTCAAAATAACCGAGGTCTGTATTTACATTAAAAGCAAAACCATGCATGGTTACCCAGCGGCTTGCTCGCACGCCTAGTGCACAAATTTTACGTGCAAACGGTGTGCCTACATCTAGCCAAACGCCTGTTTCACCAGGGGAACGCTCACCTTTAAGGCCATAGTCGGCTAGAATATTGATGAATATCTCTTCTAAAAAACGTAAATATTTATGGATGTCGGTAAAGAAATTTTCTAGATCTAAAATAGGGTAACCTACTATTTGACCAGGCCCATGATAGGTGATGTCACCACCGCGATTTATTTTATAGAATGTTGCTCCTATTTTTTCTAGCAGCACTTCGTTTGCAAGCAGATTTTCTAAATCGCCGCTTTTACCTAAGGTATAGACATGTGGATGCTCTACAAAAAGCAAGTAATTAGGCGTTTCTAGATTCAACGCTTCTCTTCTATTCCTGATTTTTATATCAAGAATATCTTTAAAGAGCTGCTCTTGTTGCTCCCAAGTTTCTTTATAGTCTTTACGACCTAGGTCTATGAATGTTACTTTTTTATTCATTAAATCGTAATTCTAAAGCTGTGTTTTTTGCACCCGTGATAAGTTCATTGAAGTCATACGTTCTTCTCACCGTTTTGAAGTCACCTTTAATGTAAGCGTCAGTATCGCTCACATAATTTATTTTTCTATTGGCTAGAGTTACGTTGATTTCAAAGGTTTTAGGGAGAAATGATTGTATCATTTGACTAGTCATAGGGTCATCACCCAGCATTTTCTCGAAGGACTTATTAAACGTTTCTAGGGCTGTATTCTTTTTAGGTTGTTTGTTAAGCGAAGATTTGGTAAAGGTATAGGAGTTTACACCGTTAGTCGCGATGAACAATCCTAGTAGTTCTGGTGAAAAACCGTCGATTCCAGTTTTAGGACCGTCCTCATCTTGCAACGCGCTTTTATCTGCCGTGAGTAATTGAGCCATTAAGGATTCTATATTTTCTAGCTCACTCAGATTTTTAAAATTGGTTTTTACTTCCATAAAAAAAGAGGCGTTCTTAATATCATTAACTTCATGAATTTCTACACTTCCTAATGATGCAAGTGCCTTGATACGTTCCTTAGTATAATATGGATTTCCTACGATAGAGTCTTTGTTTGCTTTCATAAAGGCTGCAATGGTAAAGGTGGTATCTTTTTT
>JANQTO010000511.1:6181-9107 GCA_030731685.1 Nonlabens sp. | reverse complement strand
CCTTTGTCGCCTTCAAACTTAGTATAGTCGTACTTTCCGTCTACAAAAAACTCAGCAGCTGCACAGTCCAGTGCTATCATTACGTCCTTGCCAGGCTCGTATCCAGCATTTTTAATTGCTATCAATATCGTTTCAAGTGCATCTTCAGTTCCTTCAAGTGTAGGCGCGAAACCACCTTCGTCACCTACAGCGGTACTTAGCCCGCGATCATGAAGTACTTTTTTGAGATGGTGAAAAATCTCCGTCCCCATTTGTAGTGCATGAGAAAAACTGGTGGCTTCTACTGGCATAACCATAAATTCTTGAAATGCAATAGGGGCATCGCTGTGAGAGCCGCCATTGATAATATTCATCATGGGCACAGGTAGCGTAGATGCGGTCATACCACCTATGTATTTATAAAGCGGCTGTTGCAATTCGGCAGCAGCAGCTTTCGCGCAAGCGAGAGATACGCCTAAGATAGCATTTGCACCTAGGTTAGCTTTGTTAGGAGTACCGTCCAGCTCTATCATTAGCTGATCTATGTATTGCTGGTCAAAAACTGACGTTCCAACCAGTTCAGGACTAATAATTGTATTGACATTATTAACAGCTTTACCTACTCCTTTACCCATGTAAGACTTACCACCATCGCGTAATTCAACCGCTTCGTGCTCGCCAGTAGATGCTCCAGAAGGAACAGCAGCTCTACCCATAACACCATTAGATGTATGGACGTCAACCTCTACAGTAGGATTACCTCTTGAATCAAAAATTTGCCTTGCGTGTATTTCTATAATTGTACTCATGCTGTTTTTTTAGTGTTTGAAATAATTAAATCTATAAATTGGTCAAAAAGATAAGAAGCGTCGTTAGGTCCAGGTCCAGCTTCAGGGTGATACTGGACCGAAAAGCAAGGAGCATTCTTCAATTTCATACCAGCAACTGTCTGGTCATTGAGATGGATATGCGTAATTTCCACATTATCGTTAGCCTCAGTAGCTTCCTTATCAATAGCAAAGCCATGGTTTTGTGAAGTTATCTCTCCTTTTCCTGTGACTAAATTAGATACTGGATGGTTAATACCTCTGTGGCCGTTGTGCATTTTGAACGTTGGAATATCATTTGCAAGGGCAATAATTTGATGCCCTAAACAAATACCGAATAGAGGCTTCCCTGCATTTATGATAGACTTTACGGTAGCGATTGTCTCAACAAGCGGTTCTGGATCACCAGGTCCGTTAGATACAAAATAACCGTTTGGTTCAAATTCCTGTAGTTTTTCAAAAGGAGTATTATAGGGAAACACTTTAATGTATGTTCCTCGAGATGCTAGATTTCGCAGTATATTCTGTTTGATTCCCAAATCTAAGGCGGCTATTTTTAGTGGCGCATTTTCATTACCAACAAAATATGGCTCTTTACAAGATACTTTTGAAGCTAGTTCTAATCCTTTCATACTAGGGACTACATTGAGCTGTTCTTTTAAAGCTGTTATATTATCTACATCTGTAGAAATTACTGCGTTTTGCGCACCATTTTCTCTAATATAACGAACAAGTGCTCTAGTGTCTACGTCTGAAATGATTGTGAGACCTTTTTTTTGTAGGAACGAAAGTAAATCTGATTGGGCAGCTGGTCTTGAAAAATCATACGAAAAGTTTTTACAAACCAGTCCCGCAATCTTCACATCATCAGACTCCAAATCATCCTCAGCTACCCCATAATTTCCTATATGTGCATTAGTAGTGACCATAATTTGGCCGAAATAAGATGGGTCGGTAAAGATTTCTTGATAACCTGTGGTACCAGTATTGAAACAAATCTCGCCAAAAGCTGTTCCTTCTTGTACCGCCTTCCCGTGAAAGATTGTTCCGTCTTGTAAAAGAACAACTGCATTTTTTTTGTGTGTATATTTCATAACTATTACAAAAATAAATTAAAAAAAAAGGATCAATACGAAAGTATTGACCCTTTTATCTACATCTTTTTAAGAAATTTATTCTTCTTCATTTGATACTTGCTCTGTTGCCGGAGCAGCTGCAGCCGTATCAGTTGAAGATTTACCTCTTCTACTTCTTCTAGTAGTAGTTTTCTTAGCGCTTCCTGTTGTATAAATTTCGTTGAAATCTACAAGTTCTATCATCGCCATATCAGCATTGTCACCTAGCCTATTACCCAACTTGATAATTCTAGTATAACCACCTGGTCTATCACCTACTTTAGAACTAACTTCTCTAAAGAGCTCTGTTACCGCAAACTTACTTCTCAACTTTGCAAAAACCACACGACGGTTATTCGTAGTGTCTTCTTTAGATTTAGTTATAAGTGGCTCAACAAATTGCTTTAAAGCTTTGGCTTTAGCAACAGTAGTGTTTATTCTTTTGTGCTCTATTAATGAACAAGCCATGTTAGCTAGCATCGCCTTGCGGTGAGCTGTTTGTCTACTTAGTTTGTTTACTTTATTTCCGTGTCTCATTGTCTTATTTTTCTTAACTAGGTAAACCTAGTCACGGTCTAATTTATATTTCGCTAAGTCCATACCGAAGTTAAGACCCTTCACATTTACAAGTTCCTCTAACTCTGTCAATGATTTTTTACCAAAGTTTCTAAACTTCATTAAATCATTCTTGTTGAAAGAAACTAAGTCACCTAATGTTTCCACTTCAGCAGCTTTGAGACAATTAAGCGCTCTTACAGATAGCTCCATGTCTACTAACTTTGTTTTTAACAGTTGTCTCATGTGAAGACTTTCCTCATCATAAGATTCAGTTTGAGCTATCTCATCTGCCTCAAGAGTGATACGCTCGTCTGAGAATAACATGAAGTGATGAATTAATGTTTTAGCAGCCTCAGTTAATGCTTGTTTAGGATGAATACTACCGTCTGAAACAATTTCGAAAACTAATTTTTCGTAATCCGTTTTTTGCTCAACACGATAATTCTC
>JANQTO010000511.1:0-6081 GCA_030731685.1 Nonlabens sp. | reverse complement strand
GTAGAAAACTCGTGATCAACTCCTTCAATACGAATAGAAGTTATTGCAAAACCTTCAAGTGATGAAAGTAAAACTCTTCTAAGGGCATTACCTACTGTTAAACCATATCCTGGTTCTAAAGGTCTGAATTCAAACTTACCATCAAAATCCGTAGAATCGATCATGATTACTTTATCCGGCTTTTGGAAATTTAATATTGCCATAAGATTATTTTGTTGGTTTATTATTTAGAGTACAACTCGACGATTAACTGTTCCTTGATATTTTCAGGAATTTGAAGTCTTTGTGGTACAGATACAAAAGTTCCAGACAAGGAAGATTTGTTAAATGTGATGAAGTCATAAACCCTATCAGAAGATGCTACAGCACTTTCAACCGTAGTCAAAGATTTTGACTTTTCACGCACAGCGACAATGTCACCTGGAAGCAGTTGGTAAGAAGGTATATTTACAATACCACCGTTAACAGTAATGTGCCTGTGCGATACAAGTTGTCTTGCTCCTCTACGTGTGTTAGACAATCCCATGCGATACACAACATTATCGAGACGTGACTCACAAAGCTGTAACAGTACTTCACCTGTAATACCCGAACTTCTAGTAGCTTTTTCAAACATCAACCTGAATTGGCGTTCTAAAATACCGTAAGTGTATTTTGCTTTCTGCTTCTCTTTAAGCTGAACAGCATATTCTGATTCTTTACCACGGCGTCTTGCGTTACCGTGCATACCTGGAGGGTAGTTTTTCTTCTCCAGTGCTTTACTAGGGCCAAAAATTGCTTCTCTAAATCTTCTCGCAATTTTTGCCTTAGGACCTCTATATCTTGCCATTTTACAAAATTTATTGAACAGTGTGTTGTGAATTCAGGTCTATATCCTTCGACAACCTAATAACCATTCGTGATTAATAATTAATTATACTCTTCTGCGTTTTGGAGGGCGACACCCATTGTGAGGTAAAGGAGTAACATCAACAATTTCAGTTACTTCAACACCAGCATTATGAATGCTACGTATAGCGCTTTCGCGACCATTACCAGGCCCTTTAACATACACCTTTACTTTACGAAGACCAGCTTCGTGAGCTACCTTCGTTGCATCTTCTGCCGCAAGTTGTGCCGCATAAGGAGTGTTCTTCTTTGAACCGCGAAACCCCATTTTTCCCGCAGACGACCAAGAGATTACCTCTCCTTTTTTGTTAGTTAACGATACAAGGATATTATTGAACGATGATGAAATATGCGCCTCACCAACTGATTCTACTATTACCCTACGTTTTTTTGCTACTGTTTTAGACTTTGCCATATCAGTTACTTATTTATTTAGTTGCCTTCTTCTTGTTAGCAACAGTCTTACGCTTACCTTTTCTAGTACGCGAATTATTTTTAGTACGTTGACCTCTCAATGGAAGACCTGCTCTGTGACGTATACCACGATAACAGCCAATATCCATAAGACGTTTAATGTTAATTTGAGTCTCTGATCTAAGCTCACCTTCTATGGTAAAGTCACCAACAGCTGCACGAATCGCACCTATTTCATCATCATTCCACTCATTAACTTTTTTGTCAAGACCTACACCAGTATCAGTTAGAATCTTTTTTGAACGACTGCGTCCTATACCATAGATATATGTCAATGCAATCTCACCTCTCTTGTTCTTAGGTATATCTACCCCTGCAATTCTAGCCATAGCTTAACCTTGTCTTTGTTTAAATTTTGGATTCTTTTTGTTGATTACATAAAGACGTCCTTTACGTCTTACGATTTTGCAATCTGCACTTCTTTTCTTAACTGATGTTCTAACTTTCATAATTAGTATCTATAGGTGATCCTTGCTTTTGATAAATCGTAAGGACTCATTTCTAATTTAACTTTATCTCCTGGTAATAATTTTATATAGTGCATACGCATCTTACCAGAAATATGCGCGGTGACTACATGTCCATTCTCTAACTCTACACGAAACATCGCATTAGATAATGCTTCTATTATTGAACCATCTTGTTCAATTGCTGATTGTTTAGCCATTATGCTACTGCTTTTCTATTCTTACCTGTCTTAATCAATCCATCATAATGACGATTAAGAAGATACGAGTTAATTTGTTGCATAGTATCTATTGCAACACCTACCATGATGAGTAGCGAAGTCCCACCAAAGAACAATGCCCAAGACTGCGTTACACCCATCATACTAACAAAAGCTGGAATGATAGCAACGAATGCCAAAAATATGGAGCCAGGCAATGTAATTTGTGACATAATTTTGTCAAGATACTCTGCTGTTTCCGTACCAGGTCTAACACCAGGTATAAAACCATTACTACGTTTTAAATCTTCAGCCATTTTATTTGTAGGAACAGTTATGGCTGTATAAAAATATGTAAAAATAATAATGAGAAGCGCAAAGACTAGGTTGTACCAAAAGCCAAAGTTATCCTGAAATGCCGTTGCAATAGATTTCGCCCAGCCTGCATCTAGTTGACCAAAGGCCTGAGGAACAAACATAATAGCTTGTGCAAAAATAATCGGCATTACACCAGAGGCATTAAGCTTTAAAGGTAAAAATTGTCTGTTACCAGAAAGATTCTTTTCATAATCCCCAGTTGCCGTGCGTCTTGCATACTGCACAGGTATCTGACGTACTGCCATAACCAACATAATACAACCAAGAATAACGACTAACCACAATATTACTTCAAGAAGAATCACAAAATAACTACCCGCACCTTCGATTCGAGTAACAAGCTCTTGGAAAAATGCTTGTGGAAGTGTTGCAATAATTCCTACCATTATGAGCAACGAGATTCCATTTCCAATACCCTTATCAGTAATTTTCTCACCTAACCACATGGCAAATACAGTACCCGTTAATAAAATGAATGTATTAACTATTAAAAAAACTGTTTGATTATCCCAAATATATGCCTCATCTGGAACACCCAATGTACCTAAGCTCAACAAGTAACTTGGCGCTTGAATAAGACAAATACCTATAGTTAACCATCTAGTTATCTGATTTATCTTACGCCTACCAGATTCTCCTTCTTTTTGTAATTTCTGAAGATACGGAACCGCAATTCCCATGAGTTGAACAACAATACTGGCCGAAATATATGGCATAATACCTAATGCAAAAACAGACGCTTTCGCGAAAGCACCACCAGTAAAAGCATTTAAAATAGACCCTATACCTCCACCCTGAAAATTCTGCGAAAACGCTGCCAAGGCTGTGCTATCTATTCCAGGAATGGTTACTTGTGCACCAAATCTAAAAACAAGCAATAAACTAAAGGTCATGATGATACGTTCACGTAGCTCATCAATTCTCCAAATATTCTTTATAGTTTCTATAAGCTTCATGGAGTTGAATTAAACAGTTTGGACCTGACCACCAGCACCTTCTATTGCAGACTTTGCTGTTGCGGTAAATTTATGAGCATTAATAGTAACCTTAGACTTAAGTTCACCACGACCCATAATTTTAACAAGGTCCTTTTTGCCTACTAGTCTTTCTTCTATTAAATTCTCAAGAGTCACTACATCACTTAAACGACCCGCATCAATATATTCTTGAATTGTGTCTAGATTGACACCTGCATACTCCTTACGGTTAATGTTAGTAAAACCAAACTTAGGCACACGTCTTTGTAAAGGCATTTGCCCACCTTCGAAACCAATTTTCTTGGAATAGCCTGAACGTGACTTTGCACCTTTATGACCTCTAGTAGCAGTACCACCTTTACCAGAACCTTGCCCGCGACCTATAATTTTAGCTGAATTCTTAACAGAACCTTCAGCCGGTTTTAAGTTATTTAAACTCATCGTATATATTTTTAAGCTTCCTCTACGGAAACTAAATGTTGAACCTTAGCAATCATACCTCTAATAACTAGTGTATCATCATGCTCTACTACTTGATTAATTTTGTGCAAACCTAAGGAAACTAAAGTTCTCTTTTGTCTTTGCGTTCTATTAATCGCACTTTTTACTTTTTTAACCTGCAACTTCGCCATTATATCAATATTATCCGTTAAAAACTTTATCTAGCGATACGCCTCTTTGTGATGCGATGGTTGCAGCATTTCTAAGCTGTAATAATGCATCAAACGTTGCCTTAACCACATTATGTGGATTTGAAGAACCTTGGTTCTTTGAAAGTACATCGTGAACACCAACAGCCTCTAAAACCGCACGGATTGCACCACCAGCAATTACTCCGGTACCAGTAGCAGCTGGCATCAACAAAATTCGTGCCCCGCCGAACTTACCCTTTTGCTCGTGTGGAATTGTTCCATTTTGAATAGGGATGCGTACTAAATTCTTTTTAGCATCTTCAACAGCCTTGGAAATTGCCTCAGAAACGTCTTTAGACTTTCCTAAACCATGACCAACAACACCAGACTCATCACCGACAACCACTATTGCCGAAAAACCGAATGCACGACCTCCTTTTGTAACTTTAGTAACACGCTGAACACCTACAAGTCGATCCTTTAACTCTAGACCACCAGGCTTCACTACTTCTACGTTTTTATAATTTTGATACATCTTAATGTTCTAATTTAAAAATTAAGGCCTGCTTCTCTTGCACCTTCCGCTAAGGAAAGAACACGACCATGATATAAATAACCTCCTCTGTCAAAAGAAACTGCTTCAACACCAGCAGCAATTGCCTTTACGGCTACAGCTTTACCAACTTCTTTAGCAGCATCCATCTTTGGACCGGTAGATTTCAAATCTCTCGAGGAAGCGGATGCAATTGTTACACCGTCAACATCGTTGATAACTTGAGCGTAAATTTCTTTATTACTTCTATAAACCGAAAGACGAGGGCGTGATGCCGTTCCAGAAATATTTTTTCTGATTCTTCCACGTATCTTTTGTCTTCTAATTGACTTTGAAAATGCCATAATATATATTTATTAAGCTGACTTACCAGCTTTTCTTCTTAATACTTCGCCCACAAACTTAACACCTTTACCTTTATAAGGTTCTGGCGGACGAAAACCTCTAATCTTCGCAGCAATCTGGCCCACAAGTTGTTTATCAAATGAAGTCAATTTAATCACAGGATTCTTACCCTTTTCAGATATTGTCTCCACCTGCACTTCAGAGGCAATGCTCAAAACAATATTATGAGAAAAACCTAAAGCTAAATCGAGAACATTACCTTGATTAGATGCACGATAACCCACACCGACCAATTCTAAACTTTTTGTCCAACCATCAGTAACACCGACAATCATGTTTTGCAACAACGCTCTGTATAAACCGTGCTTTGCTCTGTGGTCTTTAGACTCACTTGGGCGAACAACAGTAATAATACCATCTTCCATTTCAAACGACACATCAGCATAATCTTGAGTAAGCTTACCAAGTTTACCTTCAACATGTATTTGATTACTTTCTATCTTTACAGTAACACCAGCTGGGACTACTACGGGATTTTTTCCAATTCTAGACATAACTATCTTTTAATAAACGTAACAAAGTACTTCTCCACCAACATTCTCTCTTCTCGCCTGCTTATCAGTCATAACACCCATAGAAGTAGAAATGATTGCGATACCTAAACCATTGAGAATTCTAGGTAATTCCTTAGAACTAGAATACTTTCTCAAACCAGGCTTAGACAAACGTTGGATATCCTTAATGACTGACTCCTTAGTCTCGCGGTCATACTTTAAAGCTATTTTAATGTTATCTTGAGCATCGCGCTCCTCAAACTTATAGCTTAAGATGTACCCTTGGTCAAAAAGGATTTTGGTAATTTCTTTTTTTAAATTAGACGCAGGTATTTCAACTACTCTGTGATTAGCACGAACAGCGTTACGAAGTCTAGTTAAATAATCTGCTATTGGATCTGTATTCATAATAATATCTTTAAGCTGTTACCAACTTGCTTTTTTAACTCCTGGGATTAAACCGTTATTTGCCATTTCACGAAAAAGAACACGAGAAATACCAAATTGTCTCATGTAGCCCCTAGGACGACCAGTAAGCTTACATCTATTATGTAAACGTACTGGAGAAGCATTTTTAGGTAACTTTTGTAGCGCTACATAATCACCTGCCTCC
>JANQTO010000510.1 GCA_030731685.1 Nonlabens sp. | reverse complement strand
AACAGGCTGAACTATGACCTTATCTTAAGCGGTAAAGCCTTGTTTACAGACGTAAATCCATATTTTGAGGTTAGCGCAGGAATAGACAATATCGGTTTCGGTTCGTTTAGACCGTTCCGTTTAGACTATGTGCGCAGCATTACCAGTGACCGTAATTATGGTGCGTTTATTTTAGGGGTGAATTTTGGGTTGTAAAATGGTTGTTGCAATTACGCTTTCGCGAAAGCGTGACATATGCAAATACTAAAATAAAACTACTTCTTCCCTTCTAAGAAAGGAACAAACTTAAACTCACCAAAAGTTTCTTGGGAAAAACGGGTTTCTTCCTCACGTATAATAAGTGTCATTTCTTGAGAAGTATCACCCACAGGAATCACGAGCCTACCACCTATTTTGAGCTGGCTTAACAATGTTTGCGGCACTTCTGGTGCGCCGCAGGTAACGATGATGCTATCAAATGGCGCATGCTCGGGCAATCCTAAATAACCATCGCCAAACACATATTTCTTAGGTCTGTAATGCAGCTTTCTAAAAAGTTGGGTAGTCTTTTTATACAGTAGATTCTGGCGCTCAATCGTATAGACCTGTGCCTTCATTTCAATCAAGACCGCACACTGGTAACCACTACCCGTGCCTATTTCTAGGACCTTATCACCAGGTTTGACCTGTAACAATGAACTCTGAAAAGCAACTGTGTAGGGATGCGATATCGTCTGGTCAGCACCTATCGGGAAAGCCTTGTTCATGTATGCATGCTCTAGGAAAGAGCTGTCTAAAAACAAATGCCTAGGCACTGCGTTCATCGCATCCAGCACGCGCTGGTCTGTGATACCTTTCTCGCTCATAAGAGCCACAAGCTGCCTGCGTTTTCCTTTATGTATGTAATTATCTTCGATACGACAAAAGTAAATATCACAGCAAGATAATTCCTAACGTGCGATGAGTATGTATTAACAATTTTTTAAGGTGGTTCGTTTTTGAGTTTGTAAGTCTTTGAGTCGTTGAGTCGTTGAGTTTTTAATCTTTAAAATCTGCCCACTGCAAACTGAGACTGCCCACTGCAAACTGCAAACTGCAAACTGTAAACTGAGACGAAAAACTGTTAACTGATAACACACCACATCCTGTGAATTCACAGATTAGAGTAGTATTTTTACAAAAAACAAATTGGTTATGCTTAAAGCTGGCGTACTCGGTGCTGGTCACCTGGGGAAAATTCACCTTAGATTATTACAACAAAGTGAACGATATGAACTTGTAGGTTTCTACGATGCAAATCCTGAAAATGCACGCGCTGTAGAAGCCGAATTTGGCTACAAATATTTTGATAATGTAGATGCGCTCATCGACGCCTGCGACATGATAGATGTGGTCACACCTACGTCCTATCACCATGCAAGCGGCTTGAAAGTACTCGAGGCCGGCAAGCACTTATTTGTTGAAAAACCCATAACTGTAACCGTAGAAGAGGCGCATGAATTGATATCGCTTTCGCGAAAGCGAAATGTCAAAGGTCAAGTAGGACAGGTAGAACGCTTTAACCCAGCATTTAGAGCCGTTGCCGACCGCATCGACAAACCGATGTTTATAGAAACGCACCGACTGGCAGAATTTAATCCGCGAGGAACGGATGTCAGCGTTGTATTAGATTTAATGATTCATGACATAGACGCGATTTTGAGCGTCGTTAAAAGCCCTGTAAAGCACGTTAGTTCTAGTGGCGTTGCAGTAATCTCAGAGACTCCTGACATTGCAAATGCGCGTATCGAGTTTGAAAATGGTTGCGTTGCTAACCTTACCGCGAGTCGCATAAGCTTAAAAAACATGCGTAAAGCAAGATTCTTTCAGCGTGATGCTTACATA
>JANQTO010000509.1 GCA_030731685.1 Nonlabens sp. | reverse complement strand
TAACATCCCCTACGTCTTGAATCATCGAGGTGTAATACAATATTACCGCAGCTCCTGTAAGATTTAAGTGCGTTAAATTACCTTGAACCCCTGGGTCGTTGTCAACCCTCAAGTAAAGACCTCTAAAATAATTTTGAAAAGAGCTTACACTACTCAAATTTGCAGTTCCTTGCTGGTTGATGATTTTATTCATCCAGTAATCAGTATTAGCAACAAGGGTAGGATTATTACTATCTACTCGCGCGATTGTTTTCCTGTAGGCTGGAGCAGACCTTGTAGATACACTGACACCATCTTCAGTTTGAATTGGAGTACCATCTGGCAATGTATTGATAAGTCTTACTTCAGACGCGTTTGGACCAAATGTTTGATCTTCAAAAATAAGAGCCCCTTTATTTTGGTCAATTGTCGATCTTAAATCTGAAAAATATTTAGATGCTTGAGCCAAATTTTGCGGGTCAAAACTATTTAAAAAGTAATTATTTTCATAAACCCTCACTAAGTTCTATCGTCTCCATTAACCGAAGCAACTCTTGAAAATAGTGGTATAGAAAGTACGACACTATCCAAGACTACTCCTGTTCCGAAATCAGGATTTGCCAATGGAATGGTCAATTGCGTAACAAACTCGTGGTAGCTTCTCCCATATACAGGATCGTCGTAAACACCAAAAGGCTGTGACGTAAACCTATTAGTTTGAACTGGGTTTAAAGCTGAGCTAAAGGTTACAACTTGAAACTCTTCATTTTGAATTAAATTGTCAATATCTACGCCTAGAAAATCTGTACCTAAGCTGTTAATGTCACTATCACATGCGACAAGGGTTGCTACAACAGCCACTATGGCCGCTGTATTTTTAATAATACTCTTCATATTAAGCTTCATCATTATTTTCTAGAACATCCTGAAGGTAGAAATTCTCGTATGCATCTGCAAACACTTCTGGTGACTGATAATCCAATACTGGCTTATCAAGTGCGTCAATCATGGTGTTGAGCTCTTCATCTAGAGACTCGCTGCCTTTGATTATGGCATCACTATTCTCAATTGCCGATTTCATTAGGTTGAGAAAGGTAGGTGTTTCAAAACGCTCCAAACATTCGTCATCAAATGCATCGTAAGCTAGCTTCTCCTTCATGGTACTATCTAACGCTCCTTCAAAAGGTTGATTGTATATAGAAGTAATTATTTTACTATCCTTAAATAATGGGTCGTTGCCATAGAAGTTTTTAAGATATAGCGGCAATAAACTGGCCATCCAACCTTGCACGTGAATGATGTCTGGACCCCAATTAAGCTTCTTAACAGTCTCCAATACACCTTTTGCAAAGAAAATTGCACGCTCGTCGTTGTCAGCAAACATCTCGCCTTTTTCATTTGTAAAAGTTGCTTTACGCTTGAAATAATCTTCATTATCTATAAAGTATACCTGCATTCTTTCTTTAGGAATGGAGGCTACTTTGATAATAAGCGGCATATCTAAGTCATTAATAACTAAATTCATTCCACTTAGCCTTATAACTTCATGCAGTTGATGTCTACGTTCGTTGATATTTCCATACCTAGGCATAAATATTCTTATTTGGCCACCGCGGTCATTAACCATTTTAGGAGCTAGATAAGACATCGATGAGGCCTCATTTTCTGGTAGGTATGGGATAACTTCTGAGGATACGTAGAGAACTCTTTTTTCCTTCATAAATGCAATTATAATTGCTATTCTTATAGCAAGATGCAAAAGTACGAAAAATATTGCACTTAACTTGCTAAAGCTTATGTTTGTAGGCTATTCAGAATTCTCTATGATAACAATTCTACATACTAAAGATGATTTAAGCAAACACCTTAAATCTCTGAAAAATAAGGGCGAGACCATAGGTTTTGTGCCTACTATGGGTGCTTTACACGCAGGCCACTTATCACTTATGGAAGAGGCCATGTCATTAACAACGACTTTAGTTGTTTCAATCTTTGTTAACCCTACACAATTTAATAATCAAAATGACCTAGAAAAATATCCTCGAGACGTAAGTAAAGACGCAAGCATTATACAAGAAAGGCTCGGGTCTAAAAATATATGTATTTATGCGCCCACAGTAGAAGATGTTTATGATGATGAAGTATCAGCAAAAAAATATACCTATGATGGTTTAGAAAATGTTATGGAAGGTGCAAACAGGCCAGGACATTTTGACGGTGTAGGCACCATACTGGAATTTTTGTTTAAACTCATAAAGCCTGATGTTTCCATATTTGGGGAAAAAGATTTTCAACAACTCCAAATTGTCAAAAAGCTGGTCAAAAAACTGAAACTACCCATAAAAATAAAGGGTGCCGCAATTCATAGAGAGCCTAATATGCTCGCGATGAGTTCTAGAAACGAGCGTTTGTCAAAGGCCGCAAGAATGCAAGCTGGTTTTATTTTTAAATCATTAGAACTAGCAAAATCCCATTTTAAGGTTCATAGCGTTTTGCAAACAGAGAAATATATTGAAAAACTGTATGCCGCTCAAAAAGACATAACGCTAGAATATTTTACCATAGCCGACGAAAAAACCCTAAAAACCGTAACAAGAAAATCTAAAGACAGAACTTGCCGTGCTTTTATCGTTGCTCATATAGAAGGCGTGCGTCTTATAGATAATATGAAACTAGATTGATATATTTTAGAGTAATCGTATATTTGACCCATGTTAATTACCGTAGTAAAATCTAAAATACACCGCGTTAAAGTAACCGGTGCCGACCTTAACTATATAGGAAGCATCACCATTGATGAAGATCTCATGGATGGCGCAAACATCGTAGAAGGTGAGAAAGTGCAAATCGTTAACAATAATAATGGTGAGCGTCTAGAAACCTATGCCATACCTGGACCTAGAGGTAGCGGTGAGATTACGCTTAACGGTGCTGCAGCGCGCAAAGTCGCAAAGGGTGATGTACTCATTCTTATATGTTATGCGCAAATGACCATAGAAGAAGCGCGTAATTTCAAACCTATGTTACTGTTCCCTAACGAGGCAGACAACACGCTTTCTTAATTACCCTTGAAGAAAAAAGGCTTCAAACTGCTTAAAATAGTCCTGCCACTTGCGCTAGGGCTATTTCTTATATTACGTTCCTACTTTTCATTCACGCCGCAAGAGCTCGATGTCATTAAGAACGAGATTGCCGGAGCAAACTACTACTGGGTTGCACTCGGTATGCTTGCTGCACTGCTCAGTCATCTTTCAAGAGCATGGCGCTGGAACTACATGCTGGACAGCCTCGGTTTTAAGCCTAGCTTTCTTACAAATACTACAGCTATAGGCGTAGGCTATGCCATGAACACGCTTATCCCTAGAAGTGGTGAAGTTTCTAGAGCAGTCATCGTAAATCGCTCAGACCAGGTTCCTGTTGACAAGGCTTTTGGCACCATTGTCGCTGAACGTGTTCTGGACTTAATAGCCCTGAGTCTGATAGCCGTTACTGCAGTCGTTCTATCTGGCAGGTTGCTTATAGATTTTATGTGGGTTGTTGTGAGTGACGCTTTCGCGAAAGCGAACTCCCTAAAAATAGCCGTTTATTTAATTATATTATTAGTCATAGCTATCATCGTACGCTTAATTCTAAAAAGACTGAAGATGCTGGATAAGCTAAAAACATTCCTTGCCGGTCTTAAAGATGGGTTCAATACCATCTGGACTATGAAGAAAAAATGGCTGTATCTAGCACACACTATTTTTATTTGGGCAATGTATGTTGTCATGTTTTACGTTAACATTTTTGCACTCGAGGCTACTCAAAATTTGTCTATTGCGGCGGTACTTTGTGCTTTTGTAGCAGGTAGCCTGGCTATTGCGTTTACAAACGGTGGTTTTGGCGCATACCCTTATTTAGTTGCACAGGTATTGTTACTTTTTGGACTTGTAGAAACGGCAGGTACATCTTTAGGTTGGCTACTATGGTTGTCACAAACTGCTCTGGTCATTATTTACGGCCTAATCTCCTTTTCAATACTATCAGTTGTAAATAGCCGTTCAGATAAATAATTGTAATTTTATCGTCGTTAATTTATCGCTATGAGAATATTAGTCACCGGTGTGGTGTTACTTTTGTACAGTGTAAATGTGTTTGCCCAAGCGCTATACAGGTCTTATCCCAGCGACGTGCTAGGCGAGGAACGCAATATTAAAATACTCAAGCCTCGTAACTATGCCGAGAATCCTGAGAAAACCTATCCTTTAATTATCGTCCTAGACGGTGATTTCCTATTTGAACCCGTTGCAGGTAACGTAGATTACCTTTCATACTGGGACCAGATGCCAGAAAGTTTTGTAGTAGGCATTAACCAAAGCAAAAGTCGTTATGACGACTGTGCGATAAATCGTGAGACTGGCTTTCCAGAAAAACAATCTCTAGCATTCATGGACTTTGTTATGGAAGTGAGACAGACCATGCTCGATGAGTATCGCGTCGTACCCTTTACCGTACTCATAGGAAAGGATATCACAGCAAACCTAAGCAGCTTTTACCTTATGCGCAACCAAGTGCCCATACAAGCTATGATTCACATAGAGCCACAATACAGCGACATCATTTCAAACAATCTAACTTCAAAAATTAATAGTCTTAAAGAACACAATTATCTCTATGTAGCGAGTAGTAGTAAGGAACAAGACCTCGACGATATGTATGCAAGCAATGCCGACTCACTACTAACCCCACAATCGAGTAAACACTTGAGCTACGAGTTTATAGAAGGCACTAATAAGTACGACGTTGCAGCACAAGCGATACCTCGAGGACTTCAATTTATTTTTAAGGAATACAGTCTTATTAATCCTGATTCATTTTTAAAAGAAACCCTTGCCACAACCGATGGCACACCTGCTAAAGGAAAGGATGCTGTCACCGCACTATCTAAATTAAAAGAAAAGTATGCCTTTATTAAGCAAGTATATGGGGTAGATATGAAAGTGAGGCTTGTAGATCTTGTGTCTATATCTGAATATTTGATTAAAAATAAACAATGGGAACCGCTACTAGACATGAGCGAGTTCACATACAAGACGTATCCAGATATACTTTACGGCAGGTTCTTAGAAGGTATGGCCTATGAAGGACTAGACAGACCTGACAGAGCGCTAAAATCTTACAATGCCGCTTACGTTCTAAGCCCAGCTGTGGGTATTAATAAAGACAACGTGCTGGATAAAATTGAATATTTACAGAACAAACAATAATGTCTAAAATAAAGACCACCTTTTTCTGCCAAAACTGTGGAACTCAGCATGCAAAATGGCAAGGCCAGTGCAGTGCTTGCAAAGAATGGAACACACTCGTAGAAGAAGTTATACAAAAGACAGCACCCAAGTCATGGGACAGCAGTTTGCCTGATGAGAATTCGCTTTCGCGAAAGCGTGCACCGCAACCACAGCGCATCTCTGAAATAGATGCTACAGAAAGTCCAAGGCTGGACACCACAAATGCAGAATTTAATAGAGTATTAGGTGGTGGTCTTGTTCCAGGTTCTATAACGCTTTTAGGCGGTGAACCAGGAATAGGGAAATCTACATTATTACTACAAGTATGTTTGAATTTGCCCTACAAGACACTGTATGTGTCTGGTGAAGAAAGTGCGCAACAAATTAAGATGCGGGCAGACCGTATTAAACAAAAGGTTGACCACTGCTACATTCTTACAGAGACTAAAACCCAAAATATTTTTAGACAAATAAGCGAGGTACAACCAGAGGTACTTATCATAGACTCTATTCAAACCCTGCAAACAGACCACATAGAAAGTACGGCCGGCAGCGTTTCTCAAATTAAAGAATGCACCAGCGAGCTCATAAAATTTGCAAAAGAAACAAATACGCCCGTTTTACTCATAGGCCACATCACCAAAGACGGCAACATCGCCGGACCTAAGATTCTAGAGCATATGGTAGATACCGTATTGCAATTTGAAGGCGACCGTAACCACACATATAGAATTCTTAGAGCACTTAAAAATAGGTTCGGTAGTACCCACGAGATAGGTATTTATGAGATGTTGGGTTATGGATTGCGTGAAGTGATAAATCCTAGTGAGATTTTAATATCGCAACGCGGTATAAGTCTAAGCGGCACGGCAATAGCAGCGACCATGGAAGGTATGCGACCGCTCATGATTGAAGTGCAAGCACTGGTAAGTACTGCAGTTTACGGAACACCTCAGCGCAGTGCAACAGGTTACAATCTCAAAAGGCTGAATATGATACTGGCCGTTTTAGAAAAACGCGCTGGTTTTAAATTAGGACAAAAAGACGTTTTTTTGAACATCACCGGTGGTATCACGGTTGACGACCCAGCAATAGACCTAGCGGTTGTTGCGGCCATATTATCATCTAACTTTGACATAGCACTATCATCGCAGCACTGTTTCAGTGCCGAGGTAGGCCTAGGCGGCGAGATTAGACCCGTGAGCCGTATGGAGCAACGGGTTCATGAAGCGTCAAAACTAGGCTTTGAAAAAGTATTTATAGCACCTGCAAAACTCGATTTTAAAAACACAGGAACAAACGTACAGACCTTTACTAAAATTGAAGATTTGGTCAGGTATTTATTTTCTTAAACATTATGAAAAAGTCACTATTTATAGCATTTATTATTCTGGTTACCGCATGCAAACCCAAAGATAGCGAGCAGTCGCGCACTATACTAGAAGCTGACCTCACAGACAATAAGGTTTTGCACCTAACCACTGCAACCGATTCTTATACGACCCTAGACGACCTCATTACTTCAAATAAAGGCAAAGTAATTTATGTAGATGTATGGGCCAGCTGGTGTGGGCCTTGCAAGCAAATGATGCCTGCCAGTGCAGCTTTAAAAGAGCGCTATAAAGACAAAGACGTTGTTTTCATTTATGTATCCATTGATACAAACATAGACGCATGGAAGCAAAGTGCCATGTCATTTAACTTACCGAATGAAGAAAGTTTTCTCGCTCGCAACTATCCCAAAGCTTCCTTTTTTCAAAATAACAATGTGAGTAACATCCCACGTTATTTTCTTTATGACAAAACAGGTCGTATGATTGACGATAATGCGATGAGACCAGCAGAGCAAGACCTGGCAAATACCATAGACGCATTACTAAGTCTATAGCATTGACTTTTTTTAAAAATAATAAGTTTTTAATATTTCTGCTTGCGGTTATAGTTTCGGGATACATTGTCTACAACTATTATCCGCAATATCTTGACTTCCTGCTAAAGCCTACACAACGGGAAATCTACAAGCGTACTTTAAAAAACACACCCGGCGATTTACTCAAATTCAATGAGCTAGAACAACTAGCTCTTTCTGACTCCATCTTGGTAAACAACACGCATTTTGAATACATACAGACAAATGATTCTTTACCATTTGCCGCTGGTTATTTACTGGATATAGCTTTGGGGAAAACTGCTCAGATTGCCATTGCTTCAAACGTGCCATGGATTTTAGAAGCTTACGACACTTCTAATAAACTGCTTCAAGAAGCGGTAATTCAAAATGATACCTTGAAACTAGACTTGAGGTTTAACAAATCTCAAACAGTAAAAATCGTCGTACAGGCACGATTACATGAAAATAGTCAAGCGGCCTTAATCATGGAATTATCTCCTAAATTCGAGTTCCCGTTAAGTGGTAAGGGCAACGCGTCCATTCAATCGTTTTGGGGAGCGAGTCGCGGTGGTGGTTCACGAAGTCATGAAGGCAACGATATCTTTGCGCCTAAGGGTCATCCTGCTGTTGCGGCCGTAAACGGAATTGTTTCTTCTGTAAGAAATCGTGGCTTAGGTGGTAAGCAGGTCTGGTTGCGAGATGACGATACGGGATACTCTTTGTATTACGCCCATCTCGACGATTGGAACGTGAAGGAAAATCAGCGAGTGAAAAGAGGTGATACTTTAGGGTTTGTAGGTAATACCGGAAATGCCAGAACCACGCCTCCACATTTGCATTTTGGAATTTACACCAGTAGTGGTGCTATTGACCCTAAGCCATTTATATGGAAAATGGATAAAGCAACTTCGTTCTCTATACCAGGAGTTGTTTCTAAACTACAAACGTTTGGAAAATCAGCAAACCTGAGGCTACAACCAAGCTCCGACGGCCAAGTACTAAAATTACTTTCAGAAAATGTTACAGTTACTGTCTTAGGAACCCTTAGTCAATGGTATCACGTAAGAACACAAGACGGCATCACAGGATACTTACATCGAAGCGTTGTTAAATAATAAGTGATAGAACTAGTCTACCTCAACCAGCACAGGACAGTGATCACTGTGAACCGCTTCTTGCAGAATGATAGCTCTGTTCACTCGGACTTTTATGGTCTCCGTAGCCATATGATACTCTAAACTCCACCCTTTATTGCGTTCTCTGGTAGCACCGCGATAGCTCCACCACGAGTATTGGTCTGGCTGGTCGTTGAACATTCTAAATGTGTCTATAAAGCCACTATCTACAAACCTATCCATCCACTCACGTTCTTCAGGTAAGAAACCACTGGTGTTTTTAAGCCCTACCGGATTATGAATATCTATCGCTTTATGACAAATGTTGTAGTCTCCACAAACAATGAGGTTAGGTCGTTCCATGCGCAACTCTTGAGCATAGACTAGAAATTGCTCCATATACTCAAACTTAAAACTTAGCCTGTCATCGTTTGTTCCACTAGGCAAATACATGGACATGATAGACAAATCACCGTAATCCACACGCAAATTTCTACCTTCAAAATCCATGGTTTCTATACCAGTTCCATATTCCACATGGTCTGGTTTTGTTTTACATAGGATTGCTACTCCACTATATCCTTTTTTTTGTGCGCTGTAATAATATTGGTATGGATAGCCAGCGTCTTTAAAAGCTTCGGTATCTATTTGGTCTTCGGTTGCCTTTATTTCCTGTAGACAAAGCACATCTGGATTTGCAGCTTGAAGCCATTTTATAAAGTCTTTCTTCATCGCAGCACGTATGCCGTTTACGTTATAGGATATGATTTTCATTTATAAGAAATTGGAGTATGGAGTATGGATTATAGAATATGGATTTCTCGATTACATTCTATTACAGAGGTGAGTAAAAAATAGTTACTAGGCAAAAACACTTTCCACAAAAATAGCGTTCAAAATTTAAATCCAAACTGAAAACTAAATCTAAAATAACAATAGAGACTCTAGAATTAAAAAATGAGTCTGCAACTAAAAAC
>JANQTO010000508.1 GCA_030731685.1 Nonlabens sp. | reverse complement strand
CTCCACAATGGTAAGCGCTCCTCTTTTTCTTCTTCTTCAAATTCTGTTTGAATACCGTTTGCAGCAGCAAATCGCTTCAATGTTTTATTTACTACAAACAAAACAGCGATAAGCAATACTAGAACAAGCGCAAGACCGCCTAGAATGATGTTATTAGTCATGGTGTCATCACCACTCACAACAACTTGAGTTGTCTCGTCCTCTTTTTCACCACCACCACCACCAGGTGGAGTATCAGTATAAGCAAGAATATTATCAATGTCCTGGTTTGAAAGCGCAGGAAATGCGTTCATTTTAGATTTACCGTATTCTTCGTAAATCGCATTTGCACGCGCATCACCCGTAGCGATGAGTGCAGCAGAGTTTTTAATCCACTTATACAACCATTCCTTCTCATACTTACCAGACACCTGGTGTAATGCCGGACCTACGGCGCGCTTGTACAACTTGTGACAAGCTGCACAGTTTGCTTTAAAAAGCGCTTCTCCAGCGGCAGCATCTGCACCGCCTTCAGAAGCCACCTCGATAGGGTCTGCTGCAAGCGTTGCTTCTACCTCGGGAGCTGGCTCTCCTTGTGAAACGGCTGCGTCTTGGGCGTGAATGCCCGTAAATGAGAACATTATAATTATCGCTAAAAGCAATTGCTTTAAAGTGATAAAATGTAATTTACTTTTTTTCATGTCGTTAACTGAATATTACAATAACTTTGGCACAATAATTACAGTATTTACTGAACGTTGTACGGTCATGCAAAAATAGGTCATAAACGTCATAATTTTGCAGAGAAAAAATGAAGAAAATAATTTATAACTATTCTAAATAAATACGCTTTCGCGAAAGCGAACACCTTAAAAACACTGAAAATATGAACTTAAAATCAACATGTCTAATTGCCTCGTTAACAATGGTGATGACCTGTATTTTACCGTCAAATGCACAAAATACAGGACCTATAGACCCAGTAAGATTAGACTCTCTCGTGGCTACCAGACTAGATATGCCTAAACCTGGACGCGTAACGGGGAACTACATGATACAGCTTTTTTATGGTGACAAAGTGGCTGCTGAACGTGTAAAATCTCAATACGATGCAAAGCAAATGCAATGGGAATCTATCATGCGATATGAGCAACCTTTTCACAAAGTATGGATAGGTAAATTTAGAAGTAAAGCAGAGGCTGAACGCGTTATGTTTGAGCTACGTAAGGACTATCCAAAAGCACTTGTACTACTACCCAAATCGTAGGGAATAATTCATAAACCAAATCCTCGATAATAAAAAAAGCGTTTCCAAATAGAAACGCTTTTTTTTATTGCTTATCGTAAAAGATTATTTGAGTTTTTTCTTAACCTCAACTTCTCTGAACGACTCTATGATATCACCTTCTTGCAGGTCGTTGTAGTTCTTAATTTGCGCACCACATTCGTATCCTTTGGCAACCTCTTTAACATCGTCTTTAAATCGCTTAAGAGCTATTAACTCTCCGGTGTAGATAACCACACTGTCACGTATAAGTCTTACGCTACCTGACCTATAGATTTTTCCGTCAAGAACCATACATCCTGCGATGGTACCAACTTTAGATATTTTAAATGTTGCACGTATCTCTGCACTACCTGTAATTTCCTCTTTGAGCTCTGGTGAAAGCATTCCTTCCATTGCATCTTTCAGGTCGTTAATCGCATCGTAGATAATAGAGTACATTCTAATGTCCACTTCTTCCTGATCTGCAATGACACGAGCATTTGCCTGTGGCCTTACATTAAATCCTATAATAATCGCATCAGATGCACTTGCGAGGAGCACGTCGCTCTCTGTAATCGCACCTACTGCTTTATGTATAATATTCACTTGAATCTCCTCAGTAGAAAGTTTCTGGAAGGAGTCTGTAAGTGCTTCAACAGAACCATCCACGTCACCTTTAAGGATAAGGTTAAGTTCTTTAAAGTCTCCAAGCGCAATTCTACGTCCTATCTCATCAAGAGAAAGTGTTTTTTGCGTTCTAACAGATTGCTCTCTTTGTAATTGTGTACGTCTTGCAGCAATTGTTTTAGCTTCACGTTCATCTTCAAAGACGTGGAACTTATCACCCGCTTGTGGCGCACCATCGAGTCCTAAAATAGAAACCGGTGTTGATGGACCTGCAATTTCAACGTTTTTACCACGTTCGTCCTGCATTGCTTTTACCTTACCGTGTGTACGGCCAGCAAGTACGTAATCACCTATTTTAAGAGTACCACCTTGTACAAGAATTGTGGATACATATCCTCTACCTTTATCTAAGAATGCTTCTACAACTGTACCAGTAGCAAATTTGTTAGGGTTTGCTTTCAAGTCAAGAATTTCGGCTTCCAAAAGTACTTTTTCAAGTAACTCCTTAACACCAAGACCTGTTTTTGCTGATATATCATGAGATTGTATTTTACCACCCCAATCTTCCACTAGCAAATTCATATTTGCAAGTGCCTCTTTAATTTTCTCTGGTTTAGCTGCCTCGCGGTCTACTTTATTTATAGCAAATACAATAGGCACGTTTGCAGCCTGTGCGTGAGATATAGCTTCTTTTGTTTGTGGCATAACGTCATCATCAGCCGCGATTACAATAATAGCAAGGTCAGTAACCTGAGCACCACGTGCACGCATCGCTGTAAAGGCTTCGTGACCAGGTGTATCTAAAAATGCGATTTTTTGACCACCTTCTAGCTCAACACCGTATGCACCAATGTGTTGGGTTATACCACCACTCTCACCAGCAATTACGTTTTCTTTACGAATGTAATCTAAAAGCGATGTTTTACCATGATCTACGTGACCCATTACAGTTACAATAGGCGCACGAGGTAATAAATCTTCTGCCTCGTCAACATCACCACTTGCGATACTTTCTTCAATGTCAGCATTAACAAATTCAACATCGAAACCGAACTCTTCTGCTACGATAGACATCGTCTCTGCATCTAAACGCTGGTTCATAGTAACCATAAGTCCTAAGGACATACAAGCACCAATTACTTTATTTACAGGAACGTCCATCATGGTAGCGATATCGCTTACCGTTACAAATTCAGTTACCTGTAATGTCTTATCTTGTGCATCTGCCTCCTCAGCAGCTTCTACTTTTTCACGGTGAAGTTCACGCTTGTCACGTCTGTAACGAGCAGCTTTGGATTTTGATGATTTCCCTTGAAGCTTTTCAAGAGTTTCACGAACTTGTTTCTGGATTTCTTCTTCGGTAGGCTCAGCCTTAACGATAGGTTTACGTCCTGGACCATTGCCAGTACTTGGACCGCGTCTGTTTGTTAAAGGACCAGACCCAGATCTACCAGGTCTTATGCCTGCAGTTCCTGGTGATTTAGATATTCTTTTGCGCTTGCGCTTATTAGGATCTTCTTTTTTAGCAGGTTTGGCAAATTTTGATAAATCAATCTTCTCACCTGTTACCTTAAGTCCACCTAACTTTTGATACTCTGTCTTAATTTTTTCAGGCTCACCGTCTGTTGCTGTACTAGCTGTTTCCGCAGCTGCTGGAGCTACTGGCTTCACTACAGGTGAATCTGGAACGTTTACTGGTTCCGGAGTTTCCTTTTTGGCTACTGGCGCTTCCGGCTTTTTAGCAACTGGAACGTCCTTTTTAGGTGCTGCTGGCTTTTTTGGAGCTAAGTCTATTTTGCCTTTGATGGTAGTTCCGGTTGCTTTAGGCCTGTTTGAAACAGACTCTGTAACCACTGGTTCTTCTTTTGCAGACACCGCCTTTTCAACGACAGTCTCCTTCATTGGCTCTTTGGCAACCTCGTTTGCAGGCTCTGCCTTAGCTGGCTTAGAACCAGCATTAAGGTCTATTTTACCAACGGATTTAGGACCATCTAGGGTCGCTTTGGCCTTGATAATTTCGTGACGCTTGTTCTTCTCTTCAATTTCCTTCTCTCGCTGCACTCGCAGTTCTTCCTGCTCTTTGCGACGCTCGACACCTACCTCTTTAGAAGCTACCTTTTTACTTTTGTCTGTTTGAAACTCATCTGCAAGCGCCTGGTAAACGCTCGCCCCTACTTTTGTGTTGGGGTTGCGCTCAATTTCTATACCTTTAGCGGTAAGATGGTCAACGGCACGCTCAAGGGAAATATTAAATTCCTTTAGCACCTTGTTGAGTCTCATGTTGTTTACTTCGGCCATAAATGGTTATGGTTTCTTTTTTTAATTACTAATCTTCAAATTCTGACTTCAGGATGTTTACAACCTCTACGATTGTTTCCTCCTCCAAGTCGGTACGCTTTACTAAATCCTGTATATCCTGTTCTAAAATTTGCTTTGCAGTATCTAGACCTACGCGGCTGAACTCTTCAATAATCCAAGATTCTATTTCATCAGAGAACTCTGATAACTCTACATCTTCTTCGGCTCCTTCTCTAATAACATCTATCTCATAGCCTGTTAATTTACCAGCTAATCTAATATTATGTCCACGACGGCCTATTGCTTTGGAAACTTCGTCTGGATGCAAACGCACCTCAGCTTTTTTATTTTCCTCATCTATTTCCATAGACGTAATTTTTGCTGGACTCAAAGCTCTAGCAATGTATAGCTGTGTATTAGTCGTAAAATTAATTACATCTATATTCTCGTTACCTAGCTCACGAACAATGCCATGAATACGAGAACCCTTTACACCTACACAAGCGCCCACAGGGTCAATACGGTCATCGTAGCTATCTACAGCCACTTTAGCCTTTTCTCCTGGTTCGCGAACAACACCTTTGATAGTTATAACACCATCAAAAACTTCAGGTATTTCTTGAAAGAACAGCTGCTCTAAAAACTTAGGCGACGTTCTTGAAAGAATAATATTTGGTTTGTTGCCTCTTAACTCAACACTTTCAATCACCCCACGCACGGTTTCTCCTTTACGGAAAAAGTCAGACGGTATCTGTCTGTCTTTAGGCATAATGATTTCGTTCCCATCGTCATCAAGCAAAATGATTGCACGGTGTCTTACGTGGTGAACTTCGGCAGTGTACAATTCTCCTTCAAGCTCTTTAAAGTGCTTGTAGATGTTTGTATTATCGTGCTCGTGTATTTTTGCAATTAAGTTTTGTCTCAATGCTAAAATAGCACGACGTCCTAATTGAATCAGCTTCACCTCTTCAGCAACATCTTCACCGACTTCATAATCTGGTTCGATTTTTTGAGCTTCGGTTAATGATATTTCTGAATTATCATCCTCAACCTCATCATCTGCAACAACCACACGGTTACGCCAAATCTCCAAGTCACCCTTATCAGGGTTGATAATAATGTCAAAATTACCATCATCACCATATTTTCTTTTTAGAGCACTTCTAAAAACATCTTCTAAGATCGCCATTAAGGTAACGCGATCTATAAATTTATCATCTTTAAACTCAGAAAAAGACTCGATTAATGCGAGATTTTCCATATTCACTTAATTAATTAAAGGTTATAACAACTTTTGCTTGTTTGATCTTCTTATACTCAACTGACCATTGTTTATCAACAGTCTCTTTTCCTTTTCCTATGGCTTTAGGCTCTCTAGTCTGCCATGTAATGGTAACTCCTTCATCATCTGCAGCTATGAGTTTACCTACTTGTTTTTCCTTATCAGTGTCTATAACTTCTAAGTCACGACCCACGTTTTTAAGGTATTGCCTTTTATGAACTAAAGGTTTACCTACGCCAGCACTTGTTACTTCGAGCGAAAAATCTATCTCCTCGCGGTCTAGATTATGTTCAACTGCCCTTGAAACGAAAATACAATCAGCCACTTTAACGCTCTCATCACCATCTATCACGACTTTTATTTCATTTCCAGCCCCGATATCACAACTTACCAAAAACAAGTCAGGACGCTCTTGAAAGGCGTCATTTAACAATTGGTCTACTTTTTCTTTTAACATATTTTTATAAAAAGAGGGGACATCTGTCCCCTCGCATTGTTCAAATACTGTGCAAATATACTACTTTTTTAAGGTTTTGCAACCTTTGATATTCAAGTGGTTAATTAGTGATTATTTTGTATCTTTAAAACAAGCTAAAGAGCATTCTTATGAAAAAAATTATAGTACCAACCGACTTTTCAATTCAAGCAGAAAATGCACTGAGAGTAGCTGCTGACATGGCACGAGAAAACGACGGAGAGATTTTTCTTCTTCACTTGCTAGACTTACCTCTACATCTTGCAAACAATGCAAGTTCCAACCTTCCAGAAGCTTTGTTTTTTATGAAACTAGCTAAGGAGAAGTTTGACAACCTGACCAGCTCAGACTTTCTTCATGGAGTAACCGTTCATGGCGATGTAGAAACCGGAGCAACATTTAGTGGCATTATGGATACTGTAAAACGACACAATGCAGACCTCATCGTTATGGGTAGTCATGGAACAGGTGGCGTCAAAAATATGTTTGTAGGCTCCAACGCCGAGAAAATTGTACGAAACTCAGAAGTACCTGTACTCATAGTTAAAGAACGTAAAAAAAACCTAGATGTGAACAACATGGTTTTTGCGACAGACTTAGACCCAGAATCGGCTGGAGCTTTAAAACAGGCGAGTGAATTTGCTAAAAAAACGAAGTGTAAATTGCACTTACTTTATGTAAATACACCATCTAAGTTTTTACCCTCTAAAAAGGCAGAAGCCATGGTACAGCAGTATTTAAAAAATATAGACGTAGAACCTACTGACTATGCCATTTACAACGACTACTCCATAGAAGAAGGTGTTTTTAACTACACACAGGACATCCAAGGTGACATCATAGCCGTTGCAAATCACGGCCCAAAGGGCTTATCACATTTCTTTAATGGCAGTGTGAGTGACGACATCGTAAATCATTCGGCACTGCCCGTAGTTACATTTAGAATTAAATAATCTAAGTAGCCTATTTCAATATTTTCGTGTAAATCCCGTTTATTACTAAACGGGATTTTTCATGCGTAATCAATACTTCCAAGTTATAGGAATAATAATTATTCTGTCATTTCATAATGAGTTAGAAGCCCAGACCGCTGCTACACAAAGAGATCTAGGTCACTACGCACAGACGCTAACAGAACAAAAAGTGCAATATGACCCAAGTTATTTCTCCATTCCCTACCCAAACGGTGATGTTCCCGCGGGCAAAGGCGTTTGTACAGATGTGGTAATACGCGCCTATCGCTTGCTCGGCATAGATTTGCAGCGTGAGGTCCATGAAGACATGAAAGCCCACTTTAATCAATATCCAACATTATGGGGATTAAAGAGACCGGACAGCAATATTGACCACCGGCGAGTTCCTAATTTGATGGTTTACTTTAAGCGCAAGAACGCTTCACTACCCATTACCAGAAATGAAGCCGACTATAAACCTGGCGACATCGTTTGCTGGAACTTGGGCGGTTCTCTGACACACATAGGCATCGTGTCGCACAAAAAATCAAATGATGGAAAGCGCTATCTCCTAGTTCACAACATAGGCGCTGGTCAGGTACTTTCAGACTGTTTATTCTCCTATGAAATTATAGGGCATTACCGTTATAAGACCTAATTATCATAACAACAAATACTTAATATACAGAAAAAATCATCGTATTAACCGCCATGGAAGTCAGATTACGAGCAAAAAAAATCCTGACTCAATAAAGAGTCAGGATTTGAAAGTTGTCCCACAAGGACTCGAACCTTGAATGACGGTACCAAAAACCGGAGTGTTACCATTACACCATGGGACAAATTCGGATTGCAAATTTAACACAATTCCTAAATCACGCAAAAAAAACCTTGCAAATTTACTGCATACCCTATTTTTAAAACTCAATTAATTGATTTTAAATGATTTGAATCTCATAATTTTATTTAAAAAATTCAAAACACGCCCCTTTTTAACACTTAGTAACATACCACGGGTATCTCTTTAGCGTTTCTGTAGAGATTAAGAACTTAAAATCTTATTTTCGCTTCTGTTAAAAACCACTATGAATTCAGATTTCACTCGATTAAATAAAATAATGGGCTGGCTCAGTTTTGCCATTGCTCTATGTGTTTACTGGCTCACAGTTGAGCCTACCGTTAGTTTTTGGGATGCCGGTGAGTACATCGCAACATCATCAGGTTTACAGGTAGGTCACCCGCCGGGAGCACCACTTTACCAAATGATGGGAGCGTTCTTTTCTATGTTTGCCTTAAGTCCAGATAAGGTCGCTTACATGGTGAACCTCATGTCTGTCTTTTCAAGTGCCTTTACCATACTATTTATGTATTGGTCTATGACCCTTTTGCTGCAACGCCACATTCTCAAATTTAAAGGAGACAACCTAACAATTTTAGGAGCAGCATTTGTAGGCGCTATGGCATTTACATTTTCAGACACCTTTTGGTTTAACGCTGTCGAGGCAGAGGTTTATGCGCCAGCGACACTACTCATGGCCGTCATGTTTTATGTAGGCTTATTATGGGAACGAGACATGCTGGAGCCACGCGGTAATCGCTGGCTTATTTTATTATCCCTTATAATAGGACTATCTTTTGGTGTACACTTTATAGGCATCCTAACCATTCCTGCACTGGGAATGTTATGGTACTTCAAGCACTACAAAAAAATTACCATTTTAAATTTTGTTATCGCAAACGTGGCGGTAGTTGCCGTTTTACTTTTTGTTTTCAAGCTCTTATTACCGTACACACTGAGTATTTTCGGTTATTTAGAGGTGTTTTTTGTGAACGATATCGGGCTACCGTTTAACTCTGGGACCATTATCGCATTATTACTTGTGATAGGTTCGTTTGTTGGTCTTATTTCGCTTTCGCGAAAGCGCAACAGCCCACTATTACACAACATTACATTATGTGTCATGTTTGTACTGGTAGGTTTTTCTTCCTGGACCATGTTGCCCATACGTGCAAATGCAGGAACGCCTATTAACGAAAACAAGCCAGACGACGCTCGTTCATTACTCGCCTACTACAACAGAGAACAATATCCTAGTGCACCATTATTTTATGGAGAATCCTTTACGGACCAGTACGCAGGACTAGAGCCAGATGACCCTAATACAGAACAAAACGAATCTTTTAGAGACGAAAAGCCAAAATATGAAAAGGATTACAAACTTGGGAAATATGTAATTGTAAACAAGTTTGAAAATGCCTTACAAAACTCAAATTCAGAGCATATAGGTGTTTTACCGCGTATGTCAGACACCTCACGTTCTAAAGAATACATTGAGTTCATGGGCGGTTTGA